>JAILKH010000135.1 GCA_024693925.1 Lachnospiraceae bacterium
TATTCAGAACAGCACATAAATTTTAAAATATGAACCGTCAAGCTTGCTTGTAAGGGGCATATTTTATAAATTTATGTATTGGATGAATCCAAAGCAGCGAAAAATACGAAGTATTTTGAGCCTGTTCTGAATAGTTACGAATATTATATGTTTTCATGATCCAGGTCGATTATATTATTTTCATAACTGTCTGTTTTATTTTTGTTATCTTTATGATTTCCGGTGTGTTTAAAATTTTTGGATTCTCGTTTATTTTTGTTTTTTTTGTGGATAACAAAAATAATAATACATATAAGCAGGATTGTTACACATATTATATAGGGTGCATATTTCATAAGAGGATTTTCATAAGTGTTCTCAACCATAAAAGTTATGTTCCTGCCGGAGGTATTAAAGGTTAGATACTGTCCCATTTTGGTTATCTGTGCTTCATATCCCGAGTCCTTGTCAGGGATCCATATTTTTACGTCTGTTACGTTGGGGGGCGGGCAATATCTTACAAGATGTTGATTTGAGGAATCATCATGAATCGATAACTCCCATACTTCAAAGATATCAGGGTCTTTATTGTCGCCGGTAAGGACAGCTTTGAAATCTTTATCACTTGTAAACTGCCCATCTACAAGAACTGCAGATTGTCCGTTTTCGCGTAATTGAGAACTGCCTAAAGTAGTGATAAATCTGCTGGTTTTACCGTAGAGTTCCATATCCGAAAAAAGAGCTTTTGTGTTTTTATCATCAGTGTCCCAGATAACATAATCATTTCCTGAGCGATCATTTGGGAATTCATCTATCGAGTCACCGTAATTATATTCTTTGATTGTTATGATCTCATCATCTAAA
The DNA here is from genome assembly GCA_024693925.1 of Lachnospiraceae bacterium. Lineage (GTDB taxonomy): Bacteria > Bacillota > Clostridia > Lachnospirales > Lachnospiraceae > UBA2868. The sequence continues at coordinate 844 of JAILKH010000135.1, forward strand.
ATAAAATTCACTTTTATTTTTTTGAATTCGGCAGGAAGGTCAGTTAGCTGCAAAAGTTCATTGTAGGTCAGTGGTTCAGCTTTATGACTGTAACTTACCCTGTTGATTCCTGCATAGTCATTTGAAACAAAATAATTAGAATCAAGCTGACCATTTGTGGAATTGTCTCCGGCGATAGCACCCGAATTGCTTCCTGTGGCATTAATGGTAGGAAGGCTGTAACACATGGAAATATCATAGCCCATTCCGCAAATACCACCAATATTATTATCTCCGGACAGGATACCCTTGGTATAACAGTTAACTATTGTTGACAGAGATTTGCCGGAAATACCACCGATATAATCACCGGATTCGCTTGTAAGTTTACCGTAATTCTGGCAACGTAATATAGTGCCCATTTCCTGAAGACCGCACATTCCGCCAACATAGTTTTTCATACCGGTAACCGTACCGTTATTTTTGTTGTATCGCAGAACACATTTTGTACGATACGTGGAACCGGTAGCTGCATCTTCAATACCGGTAACATCGCTTTCAAGGTCAAAATCATACTCGATAGCCATTGTACCGCAAATGCCACCGGTATCTATATCTCCGGAGACAGAGCCGTAGTTGATGGAATAAACTATTGCAGCATCCGTACAATCTTGTGCTACAGCCAGGGAATTATCCTCATATACATCCGTGTAATCGGCCTCCAGAACTCCATCGATAGCATCTGCGATCAAAAGCATAATAACGTTAAACTGATCATTAACTTCAACCATGTCATCAACCAGCTTCTGATTTGAGGAATTCATTTCATTATTCAGATATCCCAGATTGTCACTCATTCCCTGAAGGTTTGCTATAAGACTGTTGGATCTGTCCTGATATTCTTTTGATAGTTTAGGGAAGGTGATCGTTCCCTTCGATCCCAATTGTGATACCGTAGATTTAATATTGCCTACAGTATCTTCAAAACCGTATACAGATTGTTTTGTGTAGCTAATGGCATATTTGATATCTTTACGGGTGTTTTCGCTCATTTCTTGTTCGTGAGACAATAATATGGAAGCCATTACATCAATATTGTTTTCGATATATGAAGTATAGCTTATACCATAATTGTTCCTGAATTCATTATCCGTTAAAACCAGTACCTTTGACAATGCTTCAGTTGAAGCATCGGTATTCAGTTTAGAGTCGATTTCGGAATAAGGTTCTTGAGATGATGGAAAATCCGTTATAGTTGCAGGTTCCGTCGTAGTGTCCTTATGTATGAGTTTTGCTATATTGTTATACTCTTCTTTGTTATCGGATAATACGTCAGGCCAGTTGATTTCATTGCCGGAAACATCAACCGGTATTAAATTTGAACTGGTTGCATAATAGGAAACATTATTCTGGTGAGTATTTATATAGCGATAGTAATTATAGTTATAGTCTGAGGAATAATAATTATCATAGTAATTTTTATAATCTGTATGAGCTTTTTCTATATTTGTTTTTGCCTGATCATAATCGTTTTTTTCATCATCAGACATATAATTATAAATATCCAGATCTTTAACTGCTTGGACAAGGTTGGATACCGCAGTGTAGGAATTATCAAGAGCGGCAGTGGTTTGATCCAAAATCCCTCCGTCTACGGAAATGACATTTAAAGCATGATCTATACGGTTAAAGAACTCATTGCCTCCATCCATAACGCCATTAATAAAGTCTTCCGTTTCGACACTTAGACAGGAAGTATCATCAAGGGCTTTGTCGGTAAAATTTTTAACCATATTAAGCCGGGAACTTACGAGATCCGATTCATTGCCGGCATCGTTAAGAGTAACATTAATAAGATCATGTAAAGTGTTCATATTTGAGGTTAGTTGCCCGATAATATCTTCTGTAATGTCGATGATTACATATGGTTCTGCCTGTCCGACAATTCCACCAACATCTTTGCGGCCGTATATATTTCCCTGATTAATGCACATTTCGATATAACCGTTTTGACGGCCGGCTATTCCTCCGATATTATATCCGAAATGTTTATAACCTACGGTTGCATTATTTGTGCAACTGATGATAGTTCCCTGGGAATAACCGCAAATTCCACCTATGTCTACAGAGCTGTTTATGATATCTGTAGAGCGTTGCTTATTATTGTCTCCAAATAGATTTAACAGATCGTTTTTATATTTGTTTATATCAATATCTTTAAAGGAAACAGTTTCATCCAGGCTGGTTATGTTTATGTCACTTTTGTTAGTGCATCCGTTGATATTACCGAGATTATATCCGGTTATGCCTCCGGTAAAATGTCTGCCTATGATCATACCGTTGGAGGTGCAATTACTTATGCTGCCACTGTTCTCATTATAACCGGCGATTCCGCCGATATAATCATATCCGTTAATGGTACCGTCAAATTGACAATTGCTGATAAGGCCGTAGTTATCTCCCGCAATACCGCCGATTGCCAGTTGATCGCCATCCGCCATAAGGTTTCCTTTGACGGTAAGGTCTTTTATTACGGCGCTTTCCTGGGTTATACAGAATAACCCTGTATAGCTTTCTGCTTCCGATAAATTAATTCCGGAAATTGTGTATCCGCATCCGTCGAAGGTTCCGCTGAATATTGGTATATATTTAAAGTTTGAGTCGCTAAGGTCAAGGTCGTTCTTGAGGATTACGTTTTTATCTCTGGAGAAAGTGTCCAGACTGCAATTTTTCGCCAGTTTTATAAGATCTTCGGGAGTAGAAATATAAATATTCTTCTTTTCGGTTACATCCCTGTCGGTTATTATCCCGCTTAAATCATTTTCATAAGTTTGGTTTTTGGAAGTAACGATGCTGTCTTTATTGATCAGGTTATTTGTGCGGGTCTTATCCGTGGATTTAAGGTCTTTATCGTCACGGATTTCATTTCCGTCTGAATCTGTTCGTATTACTTCTATATCGGGAGCCTGTCCGCTTCCTTCGGTTACAGTGAGCCTGTTACCGGCATTTGCATGGATCAGGAATATGCTGTTGGATATTGCCGAAAAGATCAATATTATTGAGAGTATGGAGGCTGTTTTTTTATTTCTCATTGTCGGACACCTTGCTTTCACGGTTTTTATCATTAATTTCAGAATATTCCGGGATCATTATACCTGCTTCTTCCTGAGTCAGAGGGGTCATATTACCGGTTTCTATAAAGGCACTTACATCGCCTCTTACTATGGCGTTCATTGTACCGGTAACGGTTCCGTTAATCTTTCCGCGAACCATTCCGTTTATCCTTATCAGGCCTGAAGCCTCCCGGGTTTTGATGGGCATATTCATTACAAAAGCAGTTTTTGAAATAATTGTGTCACCAACAAGAAGGATTTGAGGAAGAACGAACATGGTAATTATAATTGAGATTATGGTTCCTCGACCGAGACATTGTCCTATTCCGTAAATAGCTCCATCGGAGGTCAGTTTTCCTATAAGAATACCCGCTACGGCCAACATTGTTCCGGAGGTGATTATAGTGGGAAAAGATGCGTTCATTGTTTCTATTATTGAATCGCGGCGGCCTTTGGTATTTCTGAGTTCGGTATATCGTCCGGCTATAACTATAGCGTAGTCGATATTTGCGCCCATCTGGATGGAACTGACGATCAGCTGGCTTAGAAAGAACAGGTTGTTATTTTGCAGGGAGGGGATAGAGAAGTTTATCCAGATGCTTCCCTGTATCACAATTATAAGAAGTACGGGCATTCCCGCAGATTTAAAGGTAAACAGAAGAACAACAAGAACTACAAGTATGGATACAATATTAACGACCATATTGTCTCTGGAAAAGGTTTTCATAAGGTCATATTGGCTGACAGATTCGCCTACGGTATATACACGGCCTTTGTAGTAATGACCGGCTATTTCGTGAATTTTATCAATAAATTCGTAAGTTTCCGCACTTTCCTCAGGCAGATTAAGATATAAGAGCATGCGAGAGTAGTTTTCTCCCCGAAGCTGTTCTTTGGCAAAATTCATCATTTTATACGCATTATCAAGGGTTTCTTTTGCATCCTTATCTAAAGTAACATAGCCTGCTTCTATTTCATCATGTATAAACATGAACATATCGATCAAAGGAACTTTATATGCAGACAGTCCGTTTACTGCCTTGGCATAATCTTTATCATTAACGGCGTAGGCGGCGTAGATAAGTTCAGCCACTTCATAATCAAGATCTATAAGCTCGGAAAATTGTCGCGGGTTTAATCTGTCCGTCAGAGTATATCCGTTCATAGCTTCGGTATTGGCAAGACCGGTACAGGATTTGATCTCATCACAGGATTCTAATTCCTGTAATAATCTCTTCTCTTTTTCATAGGATCCTGCGGGGACAACTAATGCGATCAGATTATCGTCACCGAAATTATCGCTGATCATTTCATTCGCAATCTGAACATCATTTTTTATGGGTGTATGTAACGTGGAATATCCGAATACATAAGGACACTGATTTTGGATAAAAAATGCAGCTATTATCGTTATGATAAAAAGAGGTGTGATAATGTATCGGGTATTATAGTCAAAATTTCCGACAAAGGGTATATCCGGGATGAAGTTTTTGTGCTTTGTTTTTTCCATCAAGGGAGCAAAAAGCATGATAATCCCCGGCATAAGCAGGAAGACGGAAACCAGACTTAGTATAATTGCTTTTATCAATACTATACCCATATCGGGACCGATTTTGTATTGCATAAAAGTCATAGCAATAAGACCGCCTATTGTAGTAAGCGAACTGCCGCATATTTCAGGTATAGCTTTGGTCAATGCTATTATAACGGCTTCTCTGGATTCTTTATCACGGTGTTCTTCCTTATAACGGTTCAGAAAGATTACTGCATAGTCGACAGAGAGCGCAAGTTGTAATACGATAGTCACGGAATCGGATACGAAGGATATTGTTCCGAGGAAAAAGTTTGTTCCGAGCTGCATTATGGCACCGGCTCCGAAGGTAATGAGCAGAACGGGGATTTCCGCATAGGCTTCCGTTGTTATAAGCAGGACAGTCAGTACAACGATCACAACAAGTAAGGATATTAATTTCATCTCCTCATTAATGAGTTCGGACTGTATGTTTCCTAAAGAGGTGGATAAATAAGAATCATAGGGAGCTATCAGTTCTTTTACATTATCAAGAGCGGTCAGACATGCATCGTTATTTTCGTCATAATTAAAGGTGATGTCATATTTTGCACAACCGTTGTTATAATACTTTTCGGAATCCTCATAGGAAACAGAGAATACTCCCGGTAAGTTTTCTATTTCTTCTTTGATCTTAGAGCCTTGAGAATACGTGATATTTGCTATCATAACCTTACAGGAGCCATATGTAACAAACTCAGTTTCCATAAGGTCAAGCCCCTGTTTTGTTTCGGTACTTTGAGGCAGATATGCAGCCAAAGAATTCTCGACATTTACCCAATTGCGGGAAAAGGCGGAAAAAACAGCTATTATGATAGTTATCAGGAAAAAAAGATTACGTTTATCTACTATAAAAGCACAGACTTTTAGTAGGGTATTATTGTTTTTCTTTTCTGTTGAATTCGGTTCCATTTTTCATCTCTCCATTTGGCAAGACTACTTTATTTCCCCATTTAGTTTCCCCACTCATATGTGATTTGAGTATTCGAGAAGTATAGCATTAAATTAAAAAGTATGCAACCTAAAAGATGTTTTTTTATTTAATATATGGTATTATACTATGGTTATGAATGATAAGGTATTTAAAACACTGGAATATGATAAGATAATAATGATGTTGGCGGACAGAGCCGATTCATTACCGGGGAAGGAAAAGTGCAGGAATCTTCTTCCGGATAATGAATTAAAGGAGGTTACCGAACGGCAGCAGGAAACTTTTGATGCTGTTGGACGACTTTTGAGAAACGGTTCCGTAAGTTTTGGTTCCAATAAGCCGATAGATACTATCCTCCTAAGACTTGAGAAAGGGAGCGCTATTGGTTCCGGGGAGCTTCTTGTAATAGCGGGTCTTTTGGAAAATACCGCAAGAGTACGTTCTTACGGATATAATTCCGATGAAGAGGACCAGGATAGTCTTTCGGAAATGTTTAAGGCCTTAACTCCGCTTAAAAATGTGTCTGCGAATATAAGAAGATGTATAGTTGGTACAGACGAAATAGATGATAATGCCAGCTCGGAACTTAAGAATATACGCCGGCTTATAAGGGTTATGCAGGATAAAGTTCATGCAAGGCTTAACAGTATGGTTAATAATACTTATAAAGCATATTTGCAGGACAGTGTGGTTACCATGAGAGAAGGCAGGTATTGTATTCCGGTTAAAGCAGAGTACAAGAATAATGTTCCGGGAATGGTACATGACAGATCTTCAACTGCATCCACATTTTTTATAGAGCCTTCAGAGGTGGTTAATTTAAATAATGAGATACGTGAACTTGAAATAAGAGAAGCACGGGAAATAGAAAGAATACTTTCTGTTCTATCCGCGGATTGTGCGGAGCATACTGAGGAATTACGTATAAATGTACAGTTAATGACAGAACTTGATTTTATTTTTGCGAAAGGTCAGTTGGGCCTTGATATGAATGGAAGCAGGCCGGTTCATAATGCAGAAGGGATAATCGATATAAAAAAAGCCAGACATCCTTTGATATCAAAAGATAAAGTGGTGCCTATCGATATCAGATTGGGAGAGGATTTTGATCTTTTGATAATAACCGGTCCAAATACGGGGGGAAAAACCGTTGCCTTAAAAACCTTGGGACTTTTGACACTTATGGGGCAGGCAGGTCTTATGATACCTGCATCGGATCATTCCCGGCTTGGGATATTTGATGATGTCTTTGCGGATATAGGTGATGAGCAGAGTATCGAGCAGAGTCTTTCCACTTTTTCATCTCATCTGCGTACGATAGTAAATATAATTGAAAATGCGGATGAAAAATCACTTTGTTTATTTGATGAACTGGGGGCAGGAACGGATCCTACAGAAGGTGCAGCGCTTGCTACCGCGATTCTTGACAGAATACATAAATGCGGGATAAAGACAGCAGCTACGACTCATTACAGTGAATTGAAGGTCTATGCATTAAGGGAAGAGGGAGTATGTAATGCAAGTTGTGAGTTTAATGTGGAAACACTTGCACCGACATATCGTTTGTTAATTGGAATACCCGGGAAGAGTAATGCATTTGCCATAGCGGGAAAGTTGGGACTGAGGCCGGATATTATAGAAAATGCGAAGGAACGTATAAGTGAGCAGGATGAAAGCTTTGAGGATGTAATAAGTGAACTGGAAGAGGGTAGACGTATAATTGAGCTGGAAAAGGCTGAGGTTCAAAAATATAAGGATGAGATTGAGAAATTAAAAGCTGATTATGAACAAAAAAGCGACAGATTAAAAAAACAAAGAGAAGATATATTGAATGAAGCACATCGTGAGGCATCAGTTATTTTGGCAGAGGCAAAAGAAAGTGCGGATGAAGCAATACGTAATTTCCAAAAGCATGGAACAATACAGGAACTTGAAAAGGAAAGAACTAAACTCAGGGATAAACTGAATAAAAACCGGGGAACCGGAAGTATGGATGTTAATAATATAGGAAAGATTGAAAATAAGCTGTCGGATTTCAAATTAGGTGAAAATGTTAAGATCCTTTCAATGGGGCTTAAAGGTACAGTGAATACCTTACCGGATAATAAGGGTAATCTTTTTGTTCAATGTGGTATTATGAGACTTAAGGCAAATATGAATGATATTGTATTTCTGGATACCCCGGATATTACCGGTGCGGGTATGGAAGGAGTAAATACCAAAGGGAGGAATAAACACAGTAATAAATCCGTTTCTTATACAGGGGGAAGTCTAAGCAAGGCAGCCTCCATGTCAATTGAATTAAATATCATAGGCTGTACAACCGATGAAGCGATCCCAAAGCTTGAAAAATACCTGGATGATGCCTATTTATCACATTTAGAGTCTGTGAGAATAGTACATGGGAAAGGTACGGGAGCTTTAAGAAAAGCCGTATGGAACAGGCTTAAAAATATTAAGTATGTTAAATCTTATGAGTTTGCAGGATACGGAGAGGGAGATGCGGGAGTAACCGTTGTTACATTTAAATAGTTATCGGAAGGATTATTGTTGTCCGATTTGTTTTGATCATAATTAATTAAGGAGAAATATGAATGGCAAATAAACAGAAGATATTGATTGTTGATGATGATAATAATATTGCAGAACTTGTATCTCTTTATCTTACAAAAGAATGCTTTGATACCCTTATAGTAAATGATGGAGAGGAAGCGCTTAGAAATTATGATAGTTATAAGCCTAGTCTTATACTTCTGGATCTTATGCTTCCGGGTATAGACGGTTATCAGGTCTGCCGCGAAATAAGAGCGAAGTCACAGACTCCGATCATTATGTTGTCCGCTAAAGGGGAAATATTTGATAAGGTTCTTGGTCTGGAACTCGGAGCGGATGATTACATGGAAAAACCTTTTGACAGCAAGGAACTCGTTGCACGGGTTAAGGCCGTGTTAAGACGTACTCAGGTGGTTAAACCACAGGAAGTCCAAACAGATGTTAAATGTGTTGAATATCCTGACCTGATAATAAATCAGACAAATTATTCGGTATATTATTATGGGGAATCGGTGGAAATGCCGCCTAAGGAGCTGGAACTTTTGTATTTTCTTGCATCCTCGCCCAATCAGGTATTTACAAGAGAACAATTGCTGGATCATATATGGGGGTATGAATACATAGGTGATACCAGAACGGTTGATGTTCATATCAAACGTTTACGTGAAAAGATCAAGGATCATGAAGTCTGGAGATTATCCACGGTGTGGGGAATAGGTTATAAATTTGAGGTTAAGTAGTGAAGTATAAAAAAACATTATATTTAAAATTTATAATGGCTTATTTTGCATTTGGTCTGATAAGTTTTGTCCTTATTTCGACATTATTTTCCAAGGTAACCTTTACGCATCTTGTTTCCGATAGAGCAGCAGCACTTTATAAAGAGGCAAATCTTATATCTTCAAGGTATGCGGAGAGTTTCTATGATACTTCATTGCAGGCAGATGATGTAAGAGACCAGCTGACGGCAATAGATACATTTACCCAGGCAGCTATATGGATAATAAATCCTGACGGTGAATTATTATATAATTCAACGGATACATCCGTAGATAAAGAAAATACTGTGGTAATCAAGCATTTTAATCCTACGGATACAGGAAATGATTATTATATGATAGGAAATTTTTATGATTCTTTTGATGAGGAAGTCTTGAGTGTGTTTTCTCCTATAAATTCGAATTTTCTGGTGCGCGGTTATGTGGTAATGCACTACAGTATAGAAAACATTAAGAGAAGTCGAGACAGTCTTATGAATATTTACTATATGGCTCTTGGTATAATGTTTATCTTATCTTTACTGGTTTTATTGGTTTTTACAATAGTTGTTTACAGGCCGCTTAAGAAAATTACAGCAGCGACTGAGGAATATGCGGATGGAAATCTGACGCATACGATAGAAGTCAATAAAGATGATGAGATAGGGCATCTTGCGGCATCTTTGAATTATATGGCATCTGAATTAAGCAAAGGGGAAGATAATCAAAAACAGTTTATTGCCAATGTATCTCATGATTTCAGGTCTCCGCTTACTTCGATCAAGGGATATATAGAAGCTATGGAGGATGGAACAATACCACCGGAGATGATGGGAAAATATCTTAAGATTGTTTTGAATGAAACGGAAAGACTGACTAAGCTTACAAATTCTCTTCTTTCTCTTAATAATCTGAATACCAGAGGAATGCATCTTGATATAAGTGATTTTGATATAAATGCGGTCATAAAAAATACTGCCGCAACCTTTGAAGGGACCTGTAAAGCAAAAAGGATCAGATTTAAGCTGGTGTTATGCGGAGAACAATTATTTGTATCGGCTGATATGGGAAGGATACAGCAGGTATTATATAATCTTATTGATAATGCAATAAAGTTCAGTGATGCCAATTCTTATATAAAATTGGAGACTACCGAAAAGAATGATACTATTTTTGTTTCCGTAAAAGATAGTGGTATAGGAATACCCAAGGAAAGTCAGAAACTCATTTTTGACAGATTTTATAAAACGGATCTTTCCAGAGGGAAGGATAAAAAAGGAACAGGGCTTGGGCTTGCTATAACCAAGGAAATAATAAATGCTCATCATGAAAATATAAATGTAATAAGTACGGTAGGTGTCGGAACAGAATTTATATTTACATTGCCAAAGAGCAGAATGGAGGAGGGCAGTCTTATATGAGCCTGAATATTGTTCTTTATGAACCTGAGATTCCTGCAAATACAGGTAATATAGGCAGAACCTGTGTTGCAACGGGTTCGGTACTTCATTTAATAGAACCATTGGGATTTGTACTTAGTGAAAAACATATTAAACGTGCCGGTATGGATTATTGGGACCGGTTGCAAGTAAAGAGATATATTGATTATGAGGAATTTTTAAAGATAAATAATAATCCCAGGATATATATGGCAACTACAAAGGCACATAAGACACATACCGATGTGATTTATGAGAAAGATGCTTATATTATGTTTGGAAAGGAAAGTGGCGGCATACCTGAAGAAATACTGGTTGATAATGAGGACAGTTGCATACGGATACCAATGCTTGACAGTATAAGGTCCCTTAATTTATCCAATTCTGTAGCGATAGTTTTATATGAGGCGTTAAGGCAGCAGAATTTTGAGACTATGCAGTTGAATGGGGAACTTCACAGGTTGAGATGGAAGTTATGATATTATTTTAGTGAGGAGTTATATGGATAATAAAAAGAATCTGGTTTCTGAGGTTAGAGATGAAAACGTTCTTGCAGCGGATGGCGGAGAACAGAATTTTGAATTTATAACCGAGACAATAAAAGAAAAACCGATAAGTAAAAGAAGAGTTATTTTAAGAACTGTTTTTACTTGTATTCTTGCTCTTGTTTTTGGTGTGATAGCCTGTTTTACTTTTGTATCGTTATATCCTATATTCGATGAATGGCTCCATCCGATGGATAATACAAAGGTGGTCAGCTTTGAACAGACGGAAGAAAAAACAGAATCCGAGCAGGGAACCGAAAAGGAGGGGAATAAGGTAAAAGAAGAGGGTGGTGATCCTGCTAAGGATGCTTTGGAATCAATGAATACGGATCAGTCTGATCAGAATGAAACGGATACAAAAAATAATAGTTCTGATACAGAAAATGATATGGAGAAAATTGGAGAATCGCAATCGGAACCATATCCTGAAGTTATTACTCAGGTAGTGGAGACGGTTGAAAAAGATTTGGAAGTTGATGACTATGCAAAGTTATACCAGAGTATAGGCGGAGTAGCAGAAGAAGCAAAAAGGGCAATGGTTACGGTTACGGGGTTAAGCGCTAATACGGACTGGTTTATGAATGTGTATGAAAATAAGCATACCTGTGCAGGGATAATACTTGCAGAGAATGGTAAGGAAATGCTTATCCTGGCCAGAACAAGTGCGATAGAGACTTCGGATAAGGTGGCCGTAACTTTTTGCGATGGAGAAAGATATAAGGCTGTATGTAAGAAATCGGATCCAAATACAGATATTTCGGTAATAGCAGTGGATTTGGATCAGATAAGTGATGAAACCAAATCGGCTTGCAAGCTGGCAGAACTGGGTAGTACAAAAAGTTCATCCATTGATGGGATGCCGGTAATTGCAATAGGTGATCCGCTGGGTGTAACGGAGTCCATGGTGCTGGGGCAGATCACATCACATACATACGTGCGGGATATGACAGACACAAATGTGGCTATTATAACTACGGATATTTACGGCAGTTCCAATGCCAGTGGAGTGATCATAAATCTTTCGGGAAGAGTTTTGGGTATTATTACTCAGGACGGAGCATCTATGGATGCGAAGAATCTTATAAGATGCTACGCGATTTCCGATCTTAAGGATAAATTGGAAAAATTAAGTAATGGTCAGGAGCTGGCGTATCTTGGTATAGTCGGTATGGATGTTACAGAGGAAGCATATGAAGAATATAATGTTCCGATGGGTGCATATGTTAAACAGGTAGTGATCGATTCACCGGCAATGGAGGCAGGTATTCAAAACGGGGATGTTATAGTCAAACTCGGTACAACAGATATTAAATCCTTTGCAGATTATAAGGCCGCAATGATGAAGTGTCAGCCGGAAGATCTTATGATGGTAACTGTTAAACGTATGGGGAGAGATGAATATGTTGAACTTTCATATGAGATAACTTTGGGAAAGCTTAGTTTTTAATAATGGTCGGGAGACAGAAAAATTATAGATCAAACGGATCATACATATGTTATTGATCGCAGGTGTATTATCGGAAAGTGAGGATAAATGAAATATATTGGTCAGTTTAAAGAAAGCGATAATGTAATGGATGTTTATCTTATAAAGCATAAACAGTCAGCGGTTACCAAGAACGGTAAGCCCTATGAAAATGTTGTGCTTCAGGATAAAAGCGGTACCATTGACGGAAAAATATGGGATGTAAATTCCGGAGGAATAGAGGATTTTGATGCTCTGGATTACTGTATGGTAGGTGGAAGTGTTACAAGCTTTAACGGGCAGCTTCAATTAAGTATTAAGAGGATCAGAAAGGTTAGGGAGGGGGAATATGATCCTGCGGATTATGTTCCTGTGAGCGGAAATAATATAGATGATATGTACAAAGAACTTCTTGGGATCATTTCCGGATTTAAATCGGATTATCTTAAACGGTTATGTGAGGCCTTTTTTGTTGAAGACAAGGATTTTATTAATGCGTTTAAGAAAAGTTCGGCAGCTAAAAGTGTACATCATGGTTTTGTTGGAGGACTTTTGGAACATACGCTAAGTGTGGTTAAGCTTTGTGATTTTTATACAACAAGATATTCTCTGCTTAACAGGGATCTGTTATTAAGTGCGGCAATGCTTCACGATATAGGAAAGGTAAAAGAGTTAAGCAGTTTTCCCGAAAATGATTATACAGATGAAGGTCAATTATTGGGGCATATAGTTATGGGATGTGAAATGATCGGTATTAAGATAAGGGGGATAGAGGGTTTTCCTTATAAACTTGAAACTGAAATTAAACATTGTATTTTGGCGCATCATGGAGAATACGAATTCGGTTCACCCAAGAAACCGGCACTTATGGAGGCACTTGCTTTAAATCTTGCAGATAATACGGATGCAAAAATGGAAACACTAACGGAATTGTTTAACGGTACAACCGATACAGGATGGTTGGGATTTAACAGACTTATAGATTCAAATATCAGAAAAACATCAAATGATTATTAAATATATAATTGATGCAGGAATATAGGGAGGAGGACTATTTCTGTGTTAATTAAGGAGGAGAAAAAAGATGAGAGAATTGATACCTAAGTTTTTTGAGGTGCTTGGTGACTGTAAGAAAGAGCAGCTGATAAAGGATGTTATTTCCGGTGTAATAGTAGCGATAATTGCGCTGCCACTTTCAATAGCATTGGCTATTGCATCCGGTGTAGGCCCGGAACAGGGCCTTTATACAGCGATAATTGCCGGATTTTTTATTTCGGTATTTGGTGGAAGCAGAGTGCAGATAGGCGGACCGACAGCCGCCTTTGTTGTGATAATATATGGTATAGTGTCGGATTACGGTACTGACGGTCTGATAGTGGCTACTATAATGGCCGGTATAATGCTTGTAATAATGGGTATTTTTAAATTCGGTTCTTTGATCAAATATATCCCTTATACAATAACAACGGGTTTTACCTGTGGTATTGCGGTTACCTTATTTACCGGACAAATTAAAGATTTTTTGGGATTGAGAATTGAAAATGTTCCCAGTGAATTTGTTCCTAAGATAGTAGAATATGTTAAGAATATTCATACTATAAATACCGCCGCATTTTTGATAGGCATCCTGGCAGTTGTTATAATGCTGGTATGGCCTAAAGTGACAGATAAGATTCCCGGCTCGCTTATTGCGATAATAATTACAACGGTTATAGTAGCCTTATTCAGGCTGGATGATAAATTTGGAGTTAGTACTATTGGAAGTGTTTACGGTAAGCTGGATTCTTCATTTCCTGTTCCGCATATACCTAAGACCAGTTTTTCAATGGTTAGAAATTTAATGTCACCGGCACTTACAATAGCAATACTGGCAGGAATAGAGTCACTTCTGTCGGCGGTGGTATCTGACGGTATGATAGGAGACAGACATAAGTCTAATGCTGAATTAATAGGACAGGGATTAGGGAATATCTTTTCGGGCTTGTTTGGAGGTATTCCTGCTACAGGGGCAATAGCACGTACTGCAGCTAATGTAAGAAACGGTGGACGCACACCGGTAGCCGGTATAGTGCATTGTATCACTTTGAGTATTATACTTGTATTACTCATGCCTTTGGCAGCGATGATACCGCTTACTACTCTTGCTGCGGTTCTTTTGATAGTAGCGGTGAATATGGCCGATTGGTCGGCTTTTGTGAGATTATGTAAAACAGCTCCCAAAAGTGATATTATCGTATTGGTTCTTACATTTTTGCTTACGGTTTTGTTCGATCTCGTAGTTGCCATAGAGTATGGTGTGGTATTGGCTTCAATCCTGTTTATGAAGAGAATGAGTGAAACAGTGGATGTTAAGAGTTGGAAATATATAGAAGAACCTGAAGTTACCGAGGGAGAAGCCGAAAAATTAATGGAACTTTCAAAGGGTATCAGAATATATGAGATCAGCGGCCCCCTGTTTTTTGCAGTTTCAGACAGTATTTTTGATGTTCGTGCCAAGGATTATACAAAAGTTATAATAATCAGAATGAGAAGTGTTCCCGCAATTGATGCCAGTGCAATGAAAATACTTCGTGAACTGGTTGGAAAAGCCAAGAAGAAAGATATAGAAATAGTATTTTCACATGTAAATCAACAACCACTGTCGGTTATGGAAAAAGATGGATTTATTGAATATGCGGGAAAAGATAATTTTAAAAATAATATAGTTGAAGCAATAGAGTATGCAGAAGGGTTATTGTAGGAAATTGTTATATAATTAAGAGGATGTTTTAATATAGCTATGACATACAAAAAGAATGATATCGTACATATAAAAATTTCAGATATATCAGCAGAGGGCACAGGCATCGGTAAAGTCGATGGCTATGCCCTTTTTGTTAAAGATGCACTTATAGGCGATGAGGCGGAGGTAAGAATAACAAAGGTTAAAAAAAGTTATGGGTATGCCAGAATAGAAAGACTGATAAAGAAATCCTGTTTCAGAGTAAAAGAAAGGTGTACAATTGCCAGACAGTGCGGAGGTTGTCAGATTCAGGCTTTAAGTTATGATGAGCAGCTCAGATTCAAAAGAAACAAGGTGCGCTCGGATCTGATCAGATTAGGTGGTTTTGATGAAGAGTATATAGATAGGATTATGGAACCTATTATTGGGATGGATGCCCCATGGCGATATAGAAATAAGGCACAATTTCCGATAGGAACGGATAAAGAAGGTAATCCCGTTGCGGGTTTTTATGCCGGGAGAACACATAATATCATATGCAATACAGAGTGTTATCTGGGGACAGAGGAAAACAAAAGTATACTGGATATTATATTACTTCATATGAAGAAATATAATATTTCGGCTTATGATGAGAATACCGGAAAAGGGCTAATAAGACATGTTCTTATACGTAAGGGGTTCAATACCGGAGAGATTATGGTTTGTATCGTTATTAACGGCAGGGATAATGAAAGTGAGTATATAAGGGGGCAAAAAGAGCTTCTAAATGAAATAAGCCGTGTGCCCGGTGTTAAGAGTATATCTGTAAATATTAATACAGAGAAAACAAATGTGATCTTAAAAGATGAGGTTATTAATCTATATGGGAGTACGGTTATTCATGAAGTGATCGGAGGAATTGATTTTGCAATATCGGTTTTATCTTTTTTTCAGGTAAATCCCGTACAGATGGAGAAGTTATATGATACGGCTATCGAATATGCCGGACTTACCGGTAAAGAGACAGTGTGGGATCTTTATTGTGGAATAGGGTCTATATCATTATTCATGGCACGAAATGCCAAGGCTGTTTATGGAGTAGAGGTGATTCCTCAGGCGATAAGGGATGCGTATGATAATGCCAAAAGAAATCATTTTGAAAATGTGAAGTTTTTTGTGGGGAAAGCGGAGGAAATTCTTCCCGAATTCTACAATAGCAGAGCTGACGATGAAATGAAAACTCCGGATGTTATGGTAGTAGATCCTCCTCGCAAAGGATGTGATCAAAACTGTTTGGATATTATATTAAAAATGAGGCCGAATCGAATTGTTTATGTGAGTTGTGATCCGGCTACTCTTGCAAGGGATCTTAAGATACTGATATCAGGTGGATATGAATTGAAACGTGTAAGACCTTGCGATATGTTTCCGCATACAGTGCATGTGGAGACGGTAGTTCTTTTAAGTAGGGAAAAAGTCGACGGATACATCTCTATAGATTTAGATGTTGAACTGTTCGAAAGTAAGGAAGGTAGAGCGTAAAAGAGGTCATAGGTTCTTGTAGAGATAGTTGAATTCTATGAAGAGGAATAGTAAAAAGAAGAATCGGAAACCGGTTCTTCTTTTTTTACTTGACAGGCTAAATCAAATTAGCCTATAATGCAATTGAAGGCTAATTTGGATTAGCCGGATTAAAGGAGAAGCATAATGGATACAAAACATAAGATTTTAGATGAAGCCCTTACACTATTTTCTGAGAAGGGATATGCCAACGTATATGTAAATGATATAGCGGAAAGAGTGGGGATTAAGGCTCCATCGCTGTATAAGCATTATAAGAATAA
>JAILKH010000143.1 GCA_024693925.1 Lachnospiraceae bacterium
TGGTGATGATATAGTTCTTAAATTAAAGCTTGATGGTGACACAATAGCAGATGGTGGATATACAGGCAGTGGATGTGCTATTTCTCAGGCTTCAGCAGATATTATGCTGGGAATGGTTATTGGTAAGAAGAAGGAAGAAGCTTTGTCACTTGCTTCATCTTTCATGAAAATGATAAAAGGCAAGGCTAGCGAAGAAGAGATTGAAAATCTTGAAGAAGCGGGTGCACTTCAGGATATCTCACATATGCCTGCCAGAGTAAAATGTGCTGTCCTTGGATGGAGAACTCTTCGTGAAGCATTTGGTTATGAAAAGGAAGAAGAAGAGGACGAATAATATCAAAGTAGCAAACCTAAAGGAGGAGAAATCCTCCCCTCGCCGGAGGGGCTCGGATTTTTTGCTTCGCAAAAATTAAAGTAGGATTGATTATGGCAACAACAATTAACCCAAATGGGTAGTAGGTGGTTAGTGAGAAATGGGAGGATGCGGAAACTCCTTTCTTAACTACATTTCTCACACTATAGTATCCTTCGATTCCGCTACGAGCTGCGATATAAACCGGTAAACATCATTGTTTACCGGTTTTTTGATGAAACTGAAAATATAAGTTACATCACTCAAGTCCTTTTGCTTTTCTGTTCGCAGGTGTGTTGTCTGTAAATACGATTTCTTTATCCATTGATCTGACAAAGTTATTGTAATTATCGGAAGTACAGCTTTTTCCGTTTTTATCATAATCCCAGGAGTCATCGTCGATATAGTTTATACCCAGGTAACTGTCGCCTTCGTATATCTTATCGTTTATTATGGAATATTCAATATACATATGGGGCATTATTTCTTTTCCTTCTTCATCTTCGCAGGCGGGGCCGCCGCGATAGAAGCAGAAGGTGCCTGACTTAGATGAGGTAAGCAAAGAACCGTAAACAGGGATATCAAGCTTTGAAGCATCCAGTTCTATAGCTTTACCGTCTCTATAAGTGAAGTACAGATTTTCGCTTACGATCATTCCGTCGGGATCGATCATAAGCTCCATAATACCGTCTGCGTTAAGGTCTTCAAGAGCAAAGGAGCCCATTTCGTTTTCATATGAGTATTCGGGCTTTGATGCGATTCTGTTATATGCCTCTGCCATATTCTTATCCATCTGACCGGTACTTTCCGTATGGATATCTGTGACATAAGTATTTTCATCACCTCTATAGTTGGGCAGCCGATCGAATATGATACAGTCTTTTATCGTCTCATGAATGTTTTTATACTGTAAACTCAAATCCCTGTATTCGTCGATGCTTTGGCCATCGCCCATAGCCGGCCAGTCTGTAGGTGTAAAGGCAACATAATTATAATATTCGGTTTTTCCGTCTGTTGACGGAGAACTGCCATAATAATCAAAGCTATACGTGTCATCTACCTCATAATCATCGGTAAGTGCAGTTATGGTGAACAGATCACCGCCCATATATTCTGAATCCGGGTATTCTTCTCTGAAAGCTTCTTCGGACTTTTTATGATAAAATGCAAATCCGCCGTCATCCAATTCTTCTGTGATCACTTTGTCAAGAAAATCATTTGACATATAGAAATCCATATCTTTTACCGTAAATTTAGTAAAGAAATCTTCATTTATCCCGGTTATTATTTCCGAACTGTTTTCGTATTCTTCAATCGCTTCATTGGTGAAATACTGCCACGTGGGTGTAAAGCTGTAGGCATACTGAGGATATTTGCCGCTTTTGTCACTCATTTCATTATGAAGCCAATTGCTGAATTCGGGATAATCATAGGGTTCCTCATTTATCCGATCGTAGGGTTCGTGACATTCCGTTAAATAATATATCATACCGTCTTTATCTTTATCATATTGAGAGGGAAAGCTGTTTCCGTCCATATCCTTGGGATAATTGTTTCCGTCCCAGGCTTCGATATAGGCTATGGCTTCATAGCGACCGGTCTGATCGTTGAATTTGTGTAAGGTATATGGCCAGAAATCTCCGGATACTCCCTGATTATGTGAAGCCATTTCTTTTAAAAAACCATAGGTGTAGTATTCCGTATATGGATTTACATTAAGTTCTTCGTATAATTTACCGGTGTTTTCATCATACCCGTAGGCTGTCTCGAACATATCGGCACTGTCTGTGGCGGAAACCGAGATGATCAGTTCTTCTTTGTTATCACCGTCTATGTCATATACAGCGAAGTGATTGTTGGATATATCCTCTCCGAGGGCATTAAGGGCCTGGGAAACATCCCTGCCGTCGGGAAGTAAATGCTTATCGTGAAAGTTGTTTATTGCAAGGGTGAAAGCTGTTTTAATATCACTTCTTTGCCCGCTTGCGGCAGCTTCGGTTTCGGAAGTGTCTGAGGAGTCACTGCTGCCGGCTTCCGTTTTTTCGGAATCATTATCCGAAGCCGGTCGCTCTACGGGAATTTTCTTAGAGGGGGCAGTATCATTATTGCCGGATGCTTTTCCGGTGTCCGAACAGCCTGTAAGGATCAGTGAAGCGAAAATAAGTGTTAAAATTATTGATTTATATTTCATAGTAGACGCTCCTCTAAATACCCGGTGAAGATCAGGGTATTTATCTGTTTTATTTTTTAATGGATTGTTTGTAACGGAATTAATATATACATTATAATATGAACTACAATAAAAGTCACTCATTACACGCGTGGTGATGCTTGGTTTTTGAAAAATCCGAGTAATATGACCATTTGAGTAAAAATATGACACTTTTTTAAGGGTAAAGAGAATATAGTGCAGGTTTTATGGTATACTTAGATTTATAGAAAACCAAGGAACCGAAAATGTTTAATAAATTCTGAAAGTATAATATCGGAGGAAAAATTGTGAAGAAATCATTTGTTGGTTTGATCGTTTTGATACTGGTTTTTATAACGGGCTGTCAGGAAATGGCTGAGATAAATGTGAATTTTCCGGACGGTTCTTCGCAGAAGTATGTTTTGACCGAGGCTGATACCGGAAATAATATTAAAGGTGGAGGATCCGAGAATAAAGAGATTGAAAAAAACGGAGAGATCATGATCCTTTTTACTTCGGATGTTCATTGCGGAGTGGAAGAAGGTTTCGGATATGCCGGTCTGTACAGAATACGGGATTCTCTTGAAAAGAAAGGTTATACTACGATACTTGCGGATAACGGAGATTCGATTCAGGGGGATACTATCGGAACTGTTACAAGAGGAGAAGCAATAATCGATATTATGAATGAATTAAAATATGATGTGGCAATTCCGGGTAATCATGAATTCGATTATGGAATGGACAGGTTTCTGCAGCTTACCGGGAAAGCTGACTTTCCTTATATCTGTTGTAATTTCAGAAAGGAAGGCAGGAATGTTTTTCCCGCTTATGTTATCAAAGAAGCCTGCGGACTTAAGATAGCCTTTGTGGGAGTACTTACGCCTGAGACTATAATTACATCAACACCGGCCTATTTTCAAAATGAAGAAGGTGAATATATTTATGATTTTTTGGGGGATGAAACCGGAGAAACGCTGTGTAAGGCAGTACAGGAGGCGGTAGATGATGCTAAGGCGGAAGGGGCCGACCTTGTATATGTTTTAGGCCATATGGGAAAGAATTCGGCACTGGGTCCCTGGACATATAAGGATATTATCTCTAATACCGAGGGCATTGATGTGTTTATAGATGGACACAGTCACGATACCGATAAGGTTATAGTAGATAATAAGAAGGGAGAAACGGTTGATCGTGTGGCGGTAGGGACAAAGCTTAATTGCATAGGTTACAGTCACATTACCCGGGACGGGATTATAGAAAAGACCGATGCCTGGAGCTGGCCCAATAAAGACAATGCAGCGGAATTATTTGATATTGATAATGAGATTTCCGAAAAGATCGATCATATTACGGAAAATACCGATCTGGAACTGGACAAGGTAGTAGCAAGGACTGAAGTGGATCTTAGAATATATGATCCGGATAAGAAAGATGACAGTGGTAATCCTGTAAGGATTGTCAGAAAGTCCGAGACTAATCTTGGTGATCTGTGTGCCGATGCCATAAAGGATCAGATGAATGCGGATATAGCCATAATTAACGGTGGAGGTATAAGAGCCGATATTGAAAAAGGAGATATTACATATGGGGATATCTTAAAAGTTATGCCATATAATAATAAAATTTGCGTAATAGAGGCTACGGGTGAGCAGATACTGGATGCTCTTGAATGGGGCTCAAGAAGTCTTCCGGAGGAAATGGGTGGATTTCTTCAGGTATCCGGCATTACTTATGAAGTGGATACTTCCTTACCATCGGGCTGCATAAGTGATGATAATGGGTTATGTTCAGGAATTGAAGGAGACAGAAGGGTAAAAAATGTATTTGTCGGGGATACTCTGATAGATCCGGCAAAGACTTACAGTGTTGCGGGCATTAATTATATTTTGACGGATAACGGTGATGGATTTGCTGCTTTTGAAGAGGCAAAGATAATAAATAACAGCGGTAAGCTTGATAATCAGGTAATAATAGATTATATTACAGAAACGCTTAACGGAGTAATAGGTGGAGAATACTCTGATATATACGGACAGGGCAGGATCAGGGTAACTGAGTAATATGGTTTTATGCGGAGGGAAATATGGGTAGACGTTTTGCTTTTTTTGTTGGGGAACTGTTTATGGATTATCAGACCCGGTTGTATGAGGGGATAAGTGAAGCGGCCGAAGAGTATGGGGTGCAGATCGATCTTTTTTCAAATTACGGAGTGTTTGCATTTAATTATCTTCATACAAGAGGAGAGCTTAATGTAATAAACATTCCCGATCTAAATAAATATGACGGGATTCTGATAGCACCAGATACACTGACGGTTGAGGGTATGTATGAGGAGTTAAGCGAAAAGCTGAAAAGCTGTACTATGGATCGCATTGTAAGTATAAGGATGAAAGAAGAGAAGTTCTATAATGTTCTTGTTGATGATAAGTCGTCAATCGAGGATATTGTTGAACATTTTATTACGGTGCACGGTCTTAAGAAAATATTCTATATGTCCGGAAGACAGGATCTTATTGATTCTAAATACAGGCTGGATGGTTATCTGGAGGTTATGAAGAAACATGGTCTGCCGGTCAGGGATACAATGATATTTCATGGGACCTATTGGACGGATAAGGCAAAAGAATGTCTTGAGGCTTTTGCACAGGATCCCGATAAGCCGGAAGCTATAGTATGTGCTAATGATTATATGGCTATTTCTCTTATTCGTGAATTTAATGAAAGAGGTATATCAATCCCCGATGATATAAAACTTTCGGGATACGATAATCTTGTGGAAGGTCAGTTGTTTGAACAGCGTCTGGCTACGGCTGATGTACCTGCGGAAAAGATGGGCAGACGAGCGCTTGAAGTATTAATAGACTTATCGGAAGGGAAAACTGTAGATAAAAACAGTTATATAGCATCCACGCCCATTATGCAGGGAACCTGTGGGTGTAAGTGCAGTTATAATAATAATATATCTGAAAAGCTATATAAAAATTTCCTGTTTTTGAAGGATTCGGTTCGTGCCGAACTTCAGCTTAGCGGAGAATTTGAAAGCTGTGAAACAATAGATGATGTATTAAGAAGTGCATATAAATATTCTCTGAATTTTGTTTTTGATGAGATATATGTGTGCATGTGTGAATATGATTCTGATGAAGATAATGTAAATCTCGGAAATTACACGACTCAAATGAGACTGGTAGCGGTTTTCGGAAAAAGCAGCGGTTATACAAGGTGTGATGAAGTATTTGAAAGAGTTGATATAGTTCCCCCAAAATACAGAGACAAAAATCCGATATTTAACGTATTTCCGCTTCATTACAGAGGGCATTGTATGGGATATCTGGCTATTACAATGAAGGATTGCGAGAGAATGAAGGAGGGATTTACTCTCTGGTCGAATGCATTGTCGAATTATCTTGATAAAATAAGAATGTATGAGAAGAATAAAACTTTGCTACGATACAGGGAAGAAAGTTATCAGGACAGTCTTACCGGACTTATGAACAGAAGGGGGTTTGAGCTGTTTCTTCAGAAAGCTGTCAATAAATCGGGTGAAGACGGATTATATATAGTAAGTGTTGATATGGATGGATTAAAATATATAAATGATAATTTCGGACATCAGGAGGGTGACAGGGCCATTAAGGATTTCAGCTATTATCTTAAGGTTGCTCAGAACGAAAATGTGGGGTGTGCAAGAACCGGCGGAGATGAATTTCTTATGGTCATATTGGGAGGAGAAAATAATGTAAAAAGTATTTGTGAATATATAAGGCGCAAAGTAAAACATTGGAATATCTTTTCCGGGAAAAAATATGAGATGTCAGCGAGCCTTGGGTATGCAAAATATAATGAAAAAGAAGGTATTGTGACTTGCATAAATAAAGCAGATGAAAAAATGTATGCGGAGAAAGCCACAAAAAAGAATGCAAGAGGATGATAATGATCCCTATGAAACGAAAAGTGCCCGGTCTTTGGGGAGACCGGGCCGATAGGGGTATAAAAATTCGTTTGAAGAATTAAATAACAATTCTTACGCACTTATAATAGCATAAAAAAAAACACAAAACAAGACGCACAATTCAAAGCTAATGTGACAAATCGGAAACCTTATATGTTCCCGGGATAAACATAATTCATATATTTTCCGGCAAGCTCAGTGAGACTGAGTATTAAAGAAATATCTGTGGGTTTTTTATCCGTCATGCGGTATCGGGGAAAGAATCTTGTTATATGCAGAGGAATATTCTTTCCGCCCGGGAGTGAGGTTGTAAATCTGCATATTTCAGACATTTCTTTTGCGCTGTCATTCATTCCGGGGACGATAAGGGTTGTGAGTTCTACGTGGCAGGTATTTGCGGCTTTTGATATGAAGGCCTTAACGGTGTCAAGATCGCCGCCTAAAGTATCTGAGTAGATATTTTTGTTATAGCTTTTCAGATCAATATTTAAAGCATCAATATAAGGAAGTACACGGTCTGCTATAGGTTCATTTACGCAGCCGGCAGTAACAAGTACTGTTTTTAATCCATTGGTTCTTGCGGATTTTGCAACATCAATAACATATTCATATCCGATAAGCGGTTCATTGTAAGTAAAAGCAATTCCTATGTTTCCCTGAGCTTTGGACTTAATTGCAAGATTAATAAGTTCTTCAACAGATAAGTAATTATTTGCAGGGGTTAAGTCTGCTCCGTTACTTGCCGATATCTCATGATTCTGGCAAAACGGGCAGTTAAGATTACATCCGAAACTTCCGGCCGACAATATGTAACTTCCGGGATAAAAGTGTTTTAAAGGCTTTTTTTCTATGGGATCAAGGGCAAGGGATGTTATCATTCCATAGTTTACGGGAATTATCTTATTGCCGGTGTCGTCAATTATATGTTTTCTTGCTCTGCATCTGCCGGTGGTATTTGGTTTTAATTTACATCTGTGCGGGCATACATCACATTGAAGAATCAGATCGTTCATATGCATTTTCCCCTTGATAGTTTATTTATATTTATAGTAATTGATTTTGCAATATAAGTATAGTCGTTATGGGTTCGGATTTAAATTATTATAATTATGACTGTAAAATGTTATGGAATGTGATAAGTTTTGGTGGTGTAATTTATAGACAAAATTGCTTAATGATGTTACGATACTATGGTGTTTTTAGGCTTTGTTTTAAAAAGAAATGAGGATATGAAAATGGCAGACAGACCAAGTGGAAGAAAAAGAAATGTTCTTAACGGGAAAACAGATGTACATAAAAGAGGAGACGGACTCGGAACCGGTCCTGTAGGAAGCGGAGGGCATGGAAGCGGATCTTCGGGAGGCGGCGGAAGAAATCCGCTAAGAAGCGGAGGCGGTCGTATGGGCCTTATAGTGGTAGTCCTTTTGCTGCTGCTTGGAGGCGGCAAAGGTATTTTTTCGGGATCCTCTCAGGATATGAGTGATTATTATGATGCGCAGACGCAGAATACGGGGGCACAGACACAGGATAATACCGGTGCTTCGCACAGTCTTGCGACACAACAGCCTGAGGAAGATGTGGCATTGTCTCAGGAGGCTGCTACGCTGGCTGCCGATACAAGTGTTGCAGAGGGAGCAAGAGAAAAATATACCGTGATTAAGGGAAACGGTGATGATACCGTAACGATCATGGTATATATGTGCGGTACCGACCTTGAGAGTAAATATGGTATGTCAACAAATGATCTTACCGAAATGTCCAGAGCAACTATATCTGATAAGATCAATCTCATTGTCTATACCGGAGGATGTTCCAAGTGGAACAATAATATAATAAGCAGTAAGACAAATCAGATATACAGGATACGAAACGGACAGATGGAAAGACTGGAAGCGGATCTTGGAGCAGAGGTTATGACTAAACCGGCTACACTGAGCGGTTTTATTAAGTATTGTGCCAAGAATTATCCTGCAGACAGAAATGAGCTTATTTTCTGGGATCACGGCGGTGGATCCATAAGCGGATACGGTTATGATGAGAAGAGTCCCATGAGCGGTTCCATGTCTCTTGCCGGTATTAATACTGCGCTTAAGGATGGCGGAGTTAAATTTGATTTTATCGGTTTTGATACCTGTCTGATGGGGACGGTTGAGAATGCTCTTATGCTTGAGCAGTACGGAGATTATCTTATAGGCTCGGAGGAAACCGAACCGGGGGTTGGCTGGTATTACACCAACTGGCTGACGGCATTTTCCCAAAATACAAGTATGCCCACGGTGGAAATAGGAAAGCGTATAGTGGATGATTTTGTGGATGTCTGCGATCAGAAATGTCCGGGGCAGAAGACAACACTTGCGGTTGTTGATCTGGCGGAACTTAAGGCTACGGTTCCTTCCGAATTGACGGATTTTGCGAGATCAACAAATGAACTTATTCAGAATAAGGAATATAAGCAGGTTTCCGAAGCAAGATATAAAACCCGGGAATTTGCCCAAAGCTCCAAGATCGATCAGGTAGATCTTGTGCATTTATGTAAAAATATGGGAACGGCCGAAGGAAATGATCTTGTTAAGGCTATTGAGAAAGCTGTCAAATACAACAGGACCGCGTCCTGCATTAATAATGCGTATGGTCTTTCGATATATTTTCCGTATAAGAAAGCCGGTAATGTTAAGAATGCCATAGCTGCTTATCAGCAGATCGGTATGGATTCCGAGTACAGTAAATGTATACAGGAGTTTGCGGGACTTGAAGTCAGCGGACAGATATCTGCCGGAGGCGTTTCTTCGCCTATGCCATCCTTATTTGGGTCTTTGGTAGGCGGAGGAAGTACTCAGTCGGCCTCAGGTGGAAGCTCCGATCTTATAATGCAGATGCTTGGGGGAATGCTTTCGGGACAGACAAGCACGGGTTCATACGGTTTTGACAGTTCGATACTTGATTTTGTCGGTGGAAGGTCTTTAAGTACGGAAGATACGGCCGAGTATATTTCGGAGAATTATTTTAATGCGGAGGATCTGGTATGGACTAAGGATTCCGACGGCAATTATGTAATACATCTTTCCGATGATCAATGGGATCTGATAGAAGATATAGAGCTTAATATATTCTTTGATGATGGAGAGGGATATATCGATCTGGGACTTGATAATGTCTTTACCATTGATGATGACGGTAATCTTCTGGGAGAGGATTCAAATACCTGCATGACCATAGAAGGAGAACCGGTGGCATTTTATGTGACCGATACTCTGGAGGAAGGTGAGAATTCAATTACAACAGGTTATGTTCCTGCTATGCTTAACGGTGAGCGGGTGGAGCTTATCCTTGTATTTGAAAATGAAGATGCAGGATATATAGCAGGCGCAAAGAGTGTATATAAGAATAATGAAACAGAAACCGTGGCTAAGAATCTAACGGAAGTTAAGGCCGGTGATAAGATTGATTTTATCTGTGATTACTATTCTTATGATGGGGAATATATGGATAGCTATATGCTTGGAGAACAGATCACCTTACCTGAGAATCCTGAAATAGGATATATGGATTATGGTGATAATAAGGATAAGATAACCTATAGACTTACGGATATATATCAGCAGAATTATTGGACTCCGGAGCTTCCGGCAAAATGATAACAGGATAATGCGGGAGATTATAAAAAAAGTATAGTAGCTAAGAGTCTGAAAGATTTGAGGGTAAGAAAATGTTTGATGGGATAATGTTTGATGTGGACGGAACTCTGTGGGATTCCACTTCGGTAGTGGCAAAGGCCTGGAATAAAGTTTTTGAGGAGGATGGATATGCGGATTTTTCGGTAACTGCAGATACTCTTAAGGGGTTGTTCGGCAGACCTATGCCGGAAATAATAAATGCCATAATGCCCGGTGTGTCCGTGGAAGAACAGGAAAAAATCGCGCCGAAATGTTATCGTTATGAAAATGAGTATCTTGAGAGAGAATCGGAAAAAATATATGATGGGATCATTGAAACGATCCGGGAACTTGCAAGAGATCATAAGATATTTATTGTAAGTAATTGTCAGGCAGGATACATTGAATTATTGATCCGAAAAACCGGTATAGGAGATATAATAACGGATCATATCTGTCTTGGGGATAATGATCTTCTGAAGGCGGATAATATCAAACTTATGATAGATAAGCATCAGCTTAAAAAACCGGTGTATATCGGAGATATTCAGGGAGATGCCGATGCTGCCAAAGATGCCGGAGCAGCATTTATTCATGCGGCTTATGGTTTTGGTAAAGTTACAGAGTGTTTTGCGGCAATTAATGAGCCTGAGGAACTTATAAGTGTTATAAATGCAGATTAACGAGTCTGTAATATAAGTTGCAGGTTGGACAGATTTCAGTTGGTTATAGGGGAAAAAATGAAAATAGCGGAATTAATTAAAAAATCAATATTTGTAACAGTGGGAATATTATTTTGGGGTAGTTTGTTTAATTCTTTGGAGGTGTCCGCAACGGTACAGCTTCCTAAGGTCAATACAACACCTTTAACACAGCAGATTCCGATAGTTAATGCGGCAGATAAGACACAGGCTCCGGTTACTGTCGATGTTATTATTTTTGCCGGGCAGAGTAATATGTCCGGTAATGGCGGTAATGCGTTATTATCACCGGTTGTGCCTCCCGGACAGGGTTATGAATACAGGCCGGCAACAGCCCCGAATTCACTGTTTCCGGTGATCGAGCCCTTTGGCAGGTATGAAGGAGGATATATAAGTGATGTTCCGTCTTACCAGAACGGGACACTGGTTTCTTCCTTTATGAATGCATATTTTGCCAAGACAGGAGTGCCGGTAGTGGGAGTTCCCGCTACTCACGGAGGTACTGATTCTTCTTATTGGGTCAGTGATGCAACAAAGGCAGATCTTTTATCGAGGTTTATAAAAACCAAGGCATATCTGGCAAGTAATAACTTTACGGTCAGAAGAAAGTTTCTTGTTTTTTTGCAGGGTGAATCGGATGCAGTTAAGGGAATATCACAGACGGAGTATAAGAATAATCTTATTTCGGCATTTCAACCCTTGTTTGCAAACGGTCTTGAGCAGGTGTTTATTATAACTCCGGGATATGCTGTGGACGGAATTTATTCATATGATGATGTTGTAAATGCTCAGAAGGATCTTTGTAACAGCAATAATTTATTTACGCTTGCTTCTGATATGCTTCATTCACCGGCGATGAACGCTTATTTAAATGATGCTGTTCATTATAATCAGGCGGGACTTAATCTGGTGGGAGCCAATGCCGGTACAAATGCTGCGGCGTTTGCAAACGGTGGGTTTTAGATTAAAGTAAGTATGATCGATGGGAGAAAAAATGAGAGTTATACTGGGGTCTGCTTCGCCAAGAAGAAGGGAAATTCTTGAACAGGCGGGGATAGAGTTTGAAATTATTACAAGCGATCTGGAGGAGAAGATCACAAGTCGTTTTCCCTGGGAAGTGGTGTTGGAGCTTTCCCGTATGAAAGCATTGGATGTATATTCCAAAGCCGGGGAAAAATATAATAATGATAACGATCTTTTGGTTATAGGTGCGGATACTATTGTAGCCCTTGATGGGAAAATTTTCGGAAAACCGGAAGATGAAGAGGCTGCTTATGAAATGTTAAAAGCATTATCGGGTCGGGTGCATGAAGTGTATACCGGTGTAACCGTGATAACACAGGATATGGATCTGTCTTTTGCTTCGTGTACCGAGGTCAGTGTATATGAGCTTGAACGGGAGGAGATCCTTAAATATATTGCCACTAAAGAGCCCATGGATAAAGCGGGAGCTTATGCAATACAGGGCGGGTTTGCAAAATACATTAAGGAAATAAAGGGAGAGTATAACAATGTGGTTGGATTTCCCATTGCCGCGATGATTTATGAATTAAAGAAAGCTGGAATTGTATTATGAAAAAGAAACCGATAATAACATTTAATTCGCCGGTAGTGCTGGGGCTGGTTATTGCCTGCTTTGCGGTAACTCTTGTGGGCAGTCTTTCGGGAGGCAGGATCACACATCTTTTATTTATGACATATCGTTCTTCGCTTAAGAATCCTCTTACTTATATCAGATTTTTTACATATATATTCGGACACAGTGACTGGTCGCATTTTATTGGAAATGCTTCTTATCTTTTGTTGCTGGGGCCTATGCTGGAAGAAAAATACGGTGCAAATACTCTGATGGAAATAATAGGGATTACCGCTGTTGCTACGGGGATAATTAATTATATTTTCTTTCCTTCGGTAGCACTTTGCGGAGCCAGCGGAATTGTATTTGCATTTATCATTCTGGCTTCCTTTACCGGATTCAGAAATGGTGAAATTCCTCTTACTTTTGTTCTTGTAGCCATAATTTACATCGGGCAGCAGGTTATCGAAGGCATAGCCTTTACCGATAATATTTCAAATATGGCACATATCGTCGGTGGGGTAATAGGAGCTATTCTGGGATATATGTTAAATGTGCAGAAAAAATAAATCCATATGGGGGTTGATTTTTATAAAATGTCTTTCGATAAATAGAATATAAGGTAACTATAACTGTCCTTTTATGAATTGAAACGGATTTCGGTGTTTATTTGCAAGGAGGTAGATTAATATGGCAGGTATTGGCGGAATTTCTGCTTATCAGCAGACAAATCGAATAAATAAAGGGTCGGAGCGTACATATGAACCGACTTCATCTAAAGCGGTATCAGATACTTCTTTAAAGGAGGGCAGGACACCTAAAGTCGAAACAAAAGTCTTTACTCCTATTGATGCTAAAAGTTCCCTTGTACCAAAGACAACAGAATACGGGAGTACTGTCGGAGATGTTAAACTATCCGATAAGGCAAAAGATTACTATAACAAGCTTAAGGGTAAGTATCATAATATGGAATTTATTGCCGTCAGTAAGGATATGAAAGCGCAGGCGCAGGCTAATGCTGCGTCATATGGCAATGCTAATAAGATGGTTGTCCTGATTGATGAAGAAAAGCTTGAACGTATGGCTTCGGATGAATCCTTCAGGAAGAAATATGAAGGGATCATCGCCGGGTCACAGACAAAAATGGCTGAGGCCAGGAACAGTCTTGCAAGCAGTGGTGCCACTATAGGGAATTTTGGTATGTCAGTAGATTCTGCCGGCAAGGAAAGCTTCTTTGCAACCGTAGAAAAATCTCAGGATTTACAAAAAAAGCGTATAGAAAAGAAAGCCGCGGAAAAGAAGGCGCAGAAAGCTAAAGAACATAAGAAAGCCGAGAAGAAGAAGCGTCAGGAAAGGTTAGAGAAAATAAAGGATAAGAAGTCTGAAAAGGCAGATTCCGATAAGGATGAGAAAATATCCGACACAGAAAAGAGAATACATGATAAGGATGCGGAAGCCTATGGGAAAGAATATATTACCATTGAGGCAGACTCCGCGGATGAATTGCTATCAAAAGTACAGGACTATTCATATGACAGCGCAGTAAACAGAGTCAAGACACCTTATGAGCGCATGGTCGGAGGAAATGTTGATTTTAGGGGATGATGGATATCAATATATAAACCGTCGGTCTGAGGATTGGCGGTTTTAGTATGCTCAGTTTTAAGTTATTTCCAATGCTGAAGGTTTTGTGTACTATAAATCCGGTTGACCATTTTGAATGTAGAATATAAAATACGGATATGATTATTAATACCGGACAAAGAACAGATATACCGGCGTTTTACGCCGAGTGGTTTGTCAATAGAATAAAAGAAGGATTCGTTTGTGTTCGAAACCCCTATGATCAGGGGCAGGTGAGTAAATACAGGCTGGATCCGTCAGTTGTTGATGTGATTGGATTTTGTACCAAGAATCCTGAACCTATGTTTCCGTATATGGACCTGTTAAGGGATTTTGGACAATACTGGTTTGTGTCATTGACACCTTACGGACGGGATATTGAGCCTAATGTACCTGATAAACATCACCTGATAGAGAATTTTAAGACTCTATCGACATTGGTGGGTACCGATTCCATAGGGTGGAGGTATGATCCGATCTTTCTGTCGGATAAGTACTCACCGGAATACCATTTACATGCTTTCCGACAGATTGCCGAAAGTCTTAAGGGATACACTAAGACAGTAGTTATCAGCTTCATTGATCTGTATCCTAAAGTCAGAAAGAACTTTCCCCGGGCAAGGGAGGTTTCTCAAGCTGACAGACTATTGATAGGAAAAGAAATAATAAAGATTGCGGTTGAATGTGGGATGGTTGTTAAGCCTTGTGCGGAAGGCGATGAGCTTGCCGCGTATGGAGCGGATTGCAGTGGATGTATGAAAATTTGCGATTATGAAAAGGCTATCGGTAAAAGACTGATCGTACCTAAGAAGAAGGGGGCCAGAGCTGAATGTGCCTGTTATCTTTCATGTGACATAGGAGCTTATAATACCTGTATGCACCTTTGCAGATATTGTTATGCAAATACGAAACCGGAAGTTATCTATGCGCTGAATAAATTACATGATCCTTTATCGCCGTTTTTGATCGGCAATTATATAGCCGGAGACAGGATTCATGAAGTGCCGCAGGAATCCTGGATAGATTTACAGGGGAGATTACCCGGGTTAAATTAATATTCATTCATACTGAAAGGGGGCGGAAAATATGAATGAAAATATAACAAAAAGAAATGAAAAGCTTGCAAAATGTGTGATCAAGGGACTTGAATCCAGAAACATGGCGGGTTATTATGCTCAAAATAAAGAGGAAGCTCTTAAAAAGGCATTGGAGCTTATCCCCAAGGGATCGAGCGTAACAATGGGAGGAGCTATGAGTGCGCACGAAATAGGTCTTGTAGATGCCGTAAAGGCAGGGGATTATAAGTTTATTGACAGAGATGCTTACGAGGATAAACGACAGGCAATGCTTGACGGTTATGATGCGGACATATTTCTTTCGAGTGCAAATGCCATTACTCAGGATGGTGTTATGATCAATATAGACGGGAATTCAAACCGGGTCTCGGCAATAGCCCAGGGACCTAAAAAAGTAATATTCATTGTCGGAATGAACAAAGTGTGCGACGATGTTGATTCTGCAATGAAAAGGGCAAGGAATGTGGCCGCGCCCATAAATGCACAACGTTTCGGTTTGTCAACCCCTTGTTCAAAGACAGGAGAATGCCTGGATTGCAAGTCGCCGGATACAATATGCTGCCAGTTTCTGATAACCAGATATTCAAGACATGAGGGAAGGATACACGTGATCCTCGTAAACGATAACCTTGGATTTTGAACCCGGGGGACGGGGTTAGCGGTTCATTTTCCGGGGTGTAGAATTATGTTAACAATTTTGAAAGGAGAATTAATATGAAAGATATTGAAAGAGTATATAAGTTTTTAAACGAGGCCCGGACATATTTCCTTGCTACGGTCGATAAGGATCAGCCAAGGGTTAGACCTTTTGGGACAATTCTGTTAAGTGACGGGAAACTGTATATTCAGACCGGTAAGATAAAGGATGTTTCAAAGCAGAT
Source organism: Lachnospiraceae bacterium (assembly GCA_024693925.1). Classification (GTDB taxonomy): domain Bacteria; phylum Bacillota; class Clostridia; order Lachnospirales; family Lachnospiraceae; genus UBA2868. The sequence goes on from JAILKH010000143.1 coordinate 16,009, forward strand.
CGCTGCGAATCCCAAAGCAGAGATATGTGCATGCAAAGACGGTGAATGGGTAAGGGTTTGCGGAGAGTTAGTAAATGATGATTCTTATGATGTTAAGGTTGCCATGCTTGAAAAGATGCCAAACCTAAAAGGAATGTACAGTGCCGATGATGATAATATGCAGATGTTATATTTTAAGAATGCAAAGGCTACATTCAGTTCCTTTACAAGTGCCCCCGAAACTGTAGATCTGTAATTATTGAAAGATATTCAATAAGAAAAGTATAATAAGGCAACCGAAGGATCTAAAAAAGGGTGTAAGTATTTGGATTAAAGGATGGAAGAAGCAGTGAAAAAGAATGAAAAGATAACCGGACTCAGTATTGTTAGTAAATTGCATATTCTTCGATTGATATACCGTTCTCTTTTGTTTATTATGCTGTTGATCGGTTATATACGCTTCAGAATTTATAACTCAGAAACAGTCCTTGAAAATTTCGAAAAGACTCCAATTATAATTTATACTACCTTTATCATATTTGCTTTAGAAATGATCATACGATTTTTTCCGTCAAAATATGAAAGCCCGGGCTGCCAGAAACAGTTTGCTCGTAATTATTTAAAATCAGGTAATACTGATATTTCCGTTCAGGATAATAATGCAACTGTTCTGGTTGCATTGATTTGGATCGTTTTTAACGGTATATTTGGTGTTTTATATATGGAAAACGTGTTAGATGATGGAATCATGATACTGTTATGTAGTTTCTATTCGATCTGTGACATTATTTGTATTCTTTTTTTCTGTCCATTTCAGACGTGGCTAATGAAAAATAAATGTTGTAGTACTTGCCGAATCTATAATTGGGATTATGCAATGATGTTTACTCCATTGTTTTTTGTTAGAAAAAGCTATACCTGGGGACTGCTTATACTATCTGTTGCATTGCTGATCCGGTGGGAGATTACTTTTTACTTGCATCCCGAGCGTTTCTCGGAAAACACCAATAACTATCTTCAATGCAAAAATTGTTCTGAGAAATTATGTTCCCACAAAAAACAATTGCATTCATTATGGAAACAGATAGAAAAAGCTACATCATTGAGGATCAAACAATTGAAAGATAATTAATAAAGTATTCTCTGTTGAGATCAAGGCCTGGCAGAAGCAGTTTCTTATTACATCCGGCGTGGAATTGTTTCCCAATGAATATTCATATCCGTACACCGGATAGTTAATTATACCAATATATTTTCTAATAAGAATCAGGTATTGCAATTTGCAACACCTGATTCTTTTATAATCGATTCTTGTAAAACTATTTTCAAAAAATATTGTAACTATTCAGAACAGGCTCAAAATACTTCGTATTTTTCGCTGCTTTGGATTCATCCAATACATAAATTTATAAAATATGCCCCTTACAAGCAAGCTTGACGGTTCATATTTTAAAATTTATGTGCTGTTCTGAA
>JAILKH010000178.1 GCA_024693925.1 Lachnospiraceae bacterium
TTTTCTCATATATATACATTCCACAGCATAACAAAACCGGTATATGCGCGGATAATCAAGGAATGCATGAGGAAAGAGGTTAACAGCCTTAATCTCGACAGGGTAGCAAATGGTGTGGCCAAGCGCATAAAATCGATGATAAATGATGAAACTGTAAATCTTTTATGTGACAGGTCATACAATATTAAACTTGGCGCAAGACCTGCGATGACAGCGATTCATGAGTTCATAGACGATATGGTGCTTTCAAATGTCGGTAAAACATCTGAAAGGATTGTATCCCGGTCAAATGGAAAGAGTCATCTTGTAAAACGGATACATCTTCCTGCCGTAGAAATCGACAATAGAAATTAAACCATCGGTTCTTTTTGATGTCCACAGAACCTTGAAAACGGAATACCGCTTTCCGTTGCGGAAAGTCAGATCCGGGGAAGTGTCGCGAAGACCTGTCACATTCGGCAGAGAGCGTACCAGGGATTGCAACGGAAAGGGACAATAACAAACACTTATTCTTTTGAAAGGAGAAATGCGGAAACAGATGAAAGCAGTTAACCAATAGGAAGGAAAAACTACCGGTGGCGGACAGTTAAGCCACCAGTTGATTGAGTAGAAGCAATAGCATAATTACAATAAGAATGGAGGTGCCATATGAGCGATGCATTAAACAGAATAGAAAAACCTGCTTCCGAGGACAATATTACGGATCAGGACAGAGTAGATTCAGTATTGAACAGTTTTATTGAAACGGAGAGTAATTGGCTAACATCAGATTTTGCAATTGAAACTGTTTTGACAGAATTGTTTCCACCAGATATTGCTTTTTTGGATTTTGATGTACTTTCACACAATATCAATCTTGGTAAGTCGGATGGTATGTCTGAATATGACAGGTCAATTGATTTGAAAACATTTGATTATATTTTGGATAATTATGGTTGGTTATTTGTGAGTTTGATAAATCAGTCAGCTATACGGACATTGTGTGTCAATGCTGTTGTGGCCGAGATAAAAATCGATGAATATGGTTTAGATACAGAGAATGCAAGGGAAGATAATTATGATGACATAATGACGGTTGATTTAAGCAATTATAATGAGACTGTTTTGAAGCAGATATGCAGTCGAATTGTCAAATCTCTTGATGAAATTGAGAATTATGTTGATTTTATTGATATGTTAGTTTTAAGTCTGACTGAAGATGATAAAATAAGTATAGGTTTTTGTATCAGTAATTTTATGTATCTGTTTCGTGCATTTGCACAGAATAAAATGTTTGTTAAATATATAAAGGAATACGAAGAGTGTATACGAAATCATATAAAAGAATATATGGAATATGATCAGATGACACTGATAGATGATATTAACCCGTTCACGGGTGAGCCGGTAGTACAAGGCTAAAAAGATGGCGCTTTAGCGTCAGCCAGTGACCGTAGTAAATGTCTTGAATTGTATTGATCCGTTGCCATTCTGATTGAGAGAGCCAATAATGTAAAGATGAATAAACCTTTATGGAATATGCATCAGGGACACTTTTCCGAAAAGGGAGTGCTGTCAGCCGGAAAAGGTTAGAAAATCTGCGGGACATAAGATTTCAACTGAAATGCACCCCCTTCCAATATATAAGGGGGTGCATCGTTATATTATAGGTCGTGTTACGCAGAGAAAGCAGTTCAGCGTTCACCGCATATGATCATATAGCATCTTCAGGCGCTTTAATTCAGCTTGGAGCTTCATAAGTATCGTAGGGTTCGATTCTGTCCTGATCCGCTCCTCTATTTCGCGGATTTCCTTTAATATATTCTCCTTTGAAATACCAGAAGTACCGGCGCCACCGGACACATTATTAATCAGATCATCATTTATCAGCTCGGGCATGTTTTCCCCTCCTTTTTATAAGCTTTGAAATATGTAAAATCCCATTCATAATTATTATACGAAAGAAAAATAAATAGGACAAAAATTTCTGATCATATTAAATTTTGAGCAAATACCGATCCGCTTAAAGGGTGGGGAGGAAAGGTTGCTTTTTCTTTAAAGATCATTATTATTGTATCTGACACTTATTCTTTTGCCGGGAATGTACCTATGTCAGAGCAAATGACAGATTCAAGGTATAAAATTCCGGTTGTTTAATAGCATATTTATTATATATACGCTTGCGTATATATAATATTAAGTATATAATTATTGTAGAAGGAGAATCGACTATGCACATTAAGCAATATCTTGAAGACAATAGCATATCCATATATAAGGTTGCGAATAGCGCGCTGGTTGCCTATCCTACGGTCTTTAATATCGTTAATGGAAAGGTGGATATCCTTAACTGTGCTCTGGGGGTTGTTAAAAAGATAGCAGATGCTCTTAATCTCACGATAGATGAGCTTCTTACGCTGTGCGATAAGAATCATTCCTTCGATCTGTTCAGAAGTGAGCAGTGCCATCTGGTAAATCGTATGGGTGAGATAGATTATGTGATCGATCTTCTTGAAAAGAAAAAGATAGATTATTATTGGAAATTGGATATGAAAGCTGAAGCTTTTTATCTTCTTGCAATGCTTGATTATCTAAGTAACCGGAACGATCTTCCAAAGTGTACTGAATATGAGGAAATCAGGCAATATAAGTTGGAGAAGACAGTCTTTCCTGCTGATACAGAACTATCAGAAAAGCTTTTGGGAAAGGATGCGCACCAAGAAGCTATAAATCATGCAATACCTGAATTTCTTGAATTTAATATTGTTGAATGTGAGATAATAAATGAGTAAATTTTTATTTACGAAACTGGATTTGATGATATTG
>JAILKH010000191.1 GCA_024693925.1 Lachnospiraceae bacterium
CCAAAGTGTTGGAACATATATTTTTTTCCTTATTAGTTTCTTACGTATATTAGCACCGTCATTTATCATAAATGGGTACATATATGGACCTTTAGGATTCACTAAATTCAACTTATTATATTTTTTAAGCCTCTCATTAAGATATATAAAATTAACTGTACGTTTATTTTTCACATTATTATAATTAATTCCATGTAAAATATTATCTGTTAGAAGAGACATTTTCTTGATTTGTTCACTTTCAAACCGTTCGTTATTTTCTTTGTATAAAGAATAAAATTCTTCTGCTGAACGTTCATATCTGCCATAAAGATATCTCATCCTTTCAAATGACTCATCTATTTTAAAATCTTCCTCTAGTATTTTATCTGTGTATAAATATGCCCCATCCGATACGCCAAAAAATTTTCTACATGAATAAAAAGTATCTACCCCCTTAACCGGCCTTTGAAAAAAAGCCTCCGTATTGTCAATTATTAAATTTGGATTTTTCTTTAAAAGTTTTACTATTTCTTTATTTCCCAACTGTCCATAATAATTCACAATATATAGCCAATCATCTTGTATTTTATCATCTAGTATTGGCAAAAAATCGTGATCTACTTTATAATGTTCTACATAGCATCCTTCTTCTCTACATGTAGTATCTATCACGTGACATAAAAGCTCCGGAAGCCAAATTCTATGTATTTCTTTCGCTCTTATTACATATCTTAAGCAGTTTCGACCACAATTTAGTTTAATTGCCTTCTCGTGAAATAGTTTCCCTGCAAAAGTTTCAAATTCTATATATCCACCAATTTCTTTTTTTTTCATTTTTTAACGTCCATAAACTAAATTAAGGTAAATTCTTCAAGCATTTCTTTTACACTCTTACGAGAGTTATTCATAATTACATCTATGATTGACAACCCAGAATAAAACTCACAAGAATGCTGTTTATACTCAAAATCATTCATCTTCAAAAAAGACAATTTTAAGCCTTTCTTGCTAAACTGATCTTTATTATATAAGTCTAGTCCACCAATCGCATTTATATAATGATTTCCTCCCAAATATGAACATATTTGGAATATCTTTTCTTGTGCGGATGCATTTTGATCCATAGGGATTGATGAAGAAATAATTAAAGGTGTTGTTATTTCCAAATATTCTCTTATATTCTCAATTCCTTTCATTAAATAATCAGATAATCTATTCTCATCTAGCAAAATCGCATCTTTTATCAACTGATTGCATTCATCAAAGTAGTCTGCTTTTCCGTAATTTTCTTCTATCGAACGAACAATCTTCTTTTTAAAATATATACCATTATCCGGAATAGTTATGTCTCTTATTCTAGTCTTTTCTGAACCATGTACGGGTATAGTAATATAATGTGGAGTATCTCCTATCAATATTCTGTTTCGATTTATCCAACCATGTGGTCTAAATAAACCATCTACATAAACAACGTAAACATCAACCATATTCATTAATTGCCAATAACCTAAATATGGGAAAAAATATGGTTGCATAATACCTATCTTCATCTTATACCTTATACCTCATATCTATAATTCAAAAAAACATATTATCAATAAAGAAAGGGGATATCTTTCGACATCCCCTATTCTTATAACTCATACAATTCTCATTGTCAAGCAGCACCTAACATTTATTTTACCTAGGGTTCACATCTGCTGTATATGTTGTTCCATCATATACAAATGTGAAACTGTAAGTTCCTGTTGCGTCCCATGTTGCTCCAGCTGCTTTCATTTGTTGCCATGTAACAAGAATCCATCCATCCTCAACTGTATACTCTACATCGCTATCACCTAATTTAACACTGGTTAACTTTGCAGAATCTGCTATACCACCTTGATCTGAAAGAGCTAACCAAACTTTACTATTATCTGAACTAAATTGTCCATATGCATCCGTAGGTGTTGTTACAACTTCCTCTTCTTCCTCTTCTTCCTCTGCTTCCTCTGCTTCCTCTTCAACAGCTGCGAAACTCCAAGTTACTGTAAGATTCGGAGCTGTAATGCCTTTTGCATCATCAACCTTGTTAGCGGCACCTGTCAAATTAAACTTAATCTGCTTCCAAGCTTTTGCTGGATTGGCTAACTTTTTAAATTGGTAATCATGTGCTCCATTTGCTGATACTGTATAGTTATCCGGTTCACCTGCTACACAGAATGTCTTTGATACACTGTTTTCCGATATAGCATATGTACCTGCTGCGGCCCCATTTGATAATGCATCACCGGTTACTACAAGACCAAGGTAAAGGCTGGGATCACCACTTGCCTGAGAATCACTGTAATCTTCGGGAAGATCGTCTGTACTTCCTACCAACGTAGGATCATTAGTACCTCTGGCAACATCAACTTTAAGTGTTATATTACAGGAAACGCTTGAGTTATTACTTACTGTAAACTCAGAACTTGAAGCGCCGTATGTCTTATCGGCTGTCTTAAAGTAAACATACTTATCATCGTTAAAGGTAAAATCCGATCCGTAAGCTGCTGCCGAAGTCTCCTCGATAAGTCCTTCTGAATCCAGAATAAAACTGAAAGGTGATGTACCCACTGTTACTGTAGGCAATGTTATATCAACTACATTACGGCTTACATGACCCTCAAATGTACCTACACCGTTCGAAGATACTGATGTTGGTGTATCAGCTGCAAATACTGAAACATTCGTACCCAATACCATTATACACGCCAACAAAACTGAAATTTTTCTTTTAATACTTTTACTTAACATATTTTTTTCCTCCTTGATAAAATATTGTCACATCCATTCCTTTGGGTGTGTAGTTACCATTGTTAACAGTTACATCAAGCCCCTTACTTGGCAACTATGATAGTAAATCCCACCCGAAGGGTGCTTACAGTATTCTGTTCCCCATCCACTAAGCTATAGATCATAACACAGGGATAAGTTCCCGCTGCCAGCTTAGTGTCTAATTTGATCCCGTCAAGTTCTCCACCTCTTGGAATCACCGGTGATTTATAAATCACCTGATTTTCATCCTCTTCAAGCACGACATCGAAGTAAACATCATTGTTATTCTCTGCAGCGTTTGCTACATATGCATCCTCTGATACCGCATCACCGGTTTCGAAGTGCCAAGTAGTTGTCATTTGCGAATTATAATAGCCGGGAGGTACATATTTCTCATCATGCATCTGCTCAACAACCTCATCGACATTATCTTTCGTAACGGCAACACTACGCTTATCCAGAGATTCCTTTTTCTCCTCCTCCTTTCCTCGAAGTAACAATACAATTATTACTATTAACAGTGCTATAATGACTACACTTCCAATAACAATCGCTGCCTTTGTCTTCTTGCTCACGTCATTATCCTCCACGATCCTGTTATTTTCCGTTAGCCACTGTATTTTTTGCTCTTTTCTCCCACAAGCAAATCATACATAACTCAAATACTGACAATATTATACAGAATCAAATTCTTTTTGTCAAGTATTAATATAAATGTGACAACGGTTTCTCAATCAATCAAAATATATATCGGTTAATTATTCTTATTGTTTAGTGTTTTTTTAAATTTATTTATTTAAATTTATTTATTCTTTATAAAATTCTTTATCCGGCTTACCTTTTTTCATTTCTTAGATAATTTATCAAACCCTCTTTGTATTCCAAATTAGTATATTCATACTCTGATACAGCCGCCTCAAACAGATTACGGTAATCCGAGCAGATCTTTTCCCAGTCAAATCCTTTTAATAAATAATTATCTTTCTGAATACTTAATAAATATTTCGTTTTCATAAAAACTAAGATATACATATTGTAAGCCAGCTCTTCATCTATATTAAGATCTTTTATCTGATCAAGATATCCAAGACCCTGTTTAATCCTTTCCTCCGGATAGGCATAAACCAATATATCTGTTGATGAGAAGATGATTTCCGACTCTCCTTCTGTTATAAGCGGAATATCACCGGATGCAAACGAACCCTCTAACATACAATATGCATCCCAGAATAAATGCGGATAATAATAATATCCTCTGTTATTATTGGAATATTTCTTATGATAAGTATCTACTGTTTCTCCCGTTAATATTTCTCTGTTATAAATGATCCCGGATACATAATTTCCTCTTAGATAGAATCTGCTTATTGCATCCCATCCCTTATATCCGTAATCCGCCTCAAGAAGAAAGTACTGTTTACTGGTCTTACCCTTCATAACAGATACCTCGGGATGTCTCTTCAAATATTTTATGTAAGCGACCAATCCTTCAAAATCAACTAAATCTTCATCACTTACAATTAAGCAGAATTTTCCTTTCGATCTTTTGATAACATTGATCATATTCCCGACAAATTGTTGATTCTCATCAAACCTGAAATAATTAAAATTCACTTCATTATCAGCCATTTCCTTGATTTTATCATATTCTTCAACGCCTTCCGTACTTCCGTTATTGGAAATAAATATTTCCGTCTGAGCTTCCAAGTTATATGATTTTCTGCCTTCTAACAGGTGCTTTACCGATTCAAGAGCTCTTTTGCCACGATTATATGTCGGAATGGCTATAGTCAGTATCAAACCATCATCTTCATCAATGCTATCTTCCATTGTCCTCCAGCATGAAGCAAATTTTCTGCTTAGATTTTGAAATAAATATCGAACAAGATTATCAACCGAAATATCATTCTCTCTGATAAGTCTAACATCAATTTTGTCATTATTCTCAACATATCTGTTATTGTATCCGCCCCTAACACATACATCTTTAACCTTTCTTGCCATTAATAATATTTCTTCCAGCTCTTCATATGCCTTTCCATTAAGATATATTTCACAAGCACAATTATATAAGAATGCCGAGTATATCTTCAGCATTATATATTCCGTCACTTCCAAATACTCTTTATATTCTTCGGCATAATTAAGTCTTTTATATACGGCAAGCATCGCCTTAATACACTTTTCCGAATCCAATATTGATTTCGGCTCTTCACACTCATAAAAAGCTTTATCATATGGACTTAAATATCCTATTTCTTTAACAAAAGAAATACCCTCTGCCCTATATGTACACTCCAGCAAAAAATCTATATCTTCCGGTACGGATTCATCCTCAAAAGTGATATTATTCAAAAACAGGAACTCTCGTTTAAATATTTTAGTGTATAGATATCCGATACCTTCACTTATTATTTTGTTTTTCTTCTCACTGTTTCCTTTTCCCACTATGCTGTCATGTATATATATAATTGCCTTATCAGACTGCTTATCATATATACCGATATCAACATAATCCGCTTCCGTATCAACCGCTTTCGTATAAAGTTTCTCATACATCGCAGGCATAACAATATCATGTGCACAAACAAAACCCGTATATTCCCCTGTCGCATATTGCAAACCAATATTCTTCATCTGCCCATTTTTTATTCCGGAATCTGTTTTTACATATAAGAATGTTTCAGGATACTTCTGTTCATACCTGCCGATCGTATTTGAAACCTCCGCATCACACCCTTTGTCAACAATAATTATTTCAATTTCATTGAATATCGTTTGATCTGCAAGGCTTTTTAAGCACTCTTCTATAGTTACTGTCTTCTCATCAACTGTAATTATTATAGAAATTTTCTTCATATCTCCTCCAATATATTCTTTCTCGATAATTCTATAAGTACTCATTTATATACTCGGCAACTCTGCCCGCGATTTCGTAATACACATTTCTGCTGTAATGATTAATACAATCGGCATAATCATCCGGAGAATGAATAAATTCTGCAGGATCTATTATCCTTATCCTCTCATGGTCTTCGGCAAAGGCTTTGATAACAGGATTGATTTCTCTGTATATATCTGTATTTCCTCTAAACTCCTCCTGTGACCGGCTTCCATCCTCGTCTTCGTAATCCACCTCACTACCCAAAAACAGAATGATCAATGGCTTCCCCGGAACATTTTCATATATATAATCAAGATTTGACAATAGAGAATCAAGAGGTGTATTACCCAGGAATTCCCATTTATCCGCAAATCTTCTTATTATATCCCCGGTAAAATCAAATCCATGCCCCTGTATTTCCTTATTGATAAAGGATGCTGTAAATCTATCTGAAGTAAGATCATAATTTCTGCTGCTAAAGCTTATATAATGTCCCGTCTCTTTATTTCTATATAAGCCTGACGATAGATCCTGTAAAAGGCTAAAGCATATAACATGATATTCCCGGGAAAACAACTTTGTCTTAAAATCACCCTCTGTTATAAAAGGAACATCTTCTACGATATCCTTAAGTTCCTTTTCAGACAACTCACGGCTTTCTCTTATGTGCATTGTATGATTCTGTCCCGCAGTAACAAAGCCCCCATCATTAACATAATTAAATTCCGTAGTAATACTTGCCCCCGCAAGATAAGGCTCTATGGCGCTCATATCACAGGGTCCTTTAAGCAGTATTCTTACACGGTTATCTTTTACCTTATCTGCAGCTATCTCATCCGATGAAGCCTCCCGAATCCAGGGAACCGGCGCATTGTCCGATAACCTGCCTGCCACAGGGGACTTAACTTCAAACTCAGGGCAGCCCAGCAGATTATAAACATACTGCTCAATTCCCATTCCGAGCACCCTGCAGGAAAACAGGAAATGCTCCATCACCTTTTCCCTTGTATTATAACAATAGAACCCTGCTATTCCGTAATCTCCGAACCTGTCTCTTACTCTTATATATGCGCAATCATTCCAGTCATTGGTGATCTGTCGGATAAGCAGATCCTTATCATCACGGTTCTTCGTGTAATTCAGCTGATTGGTACGCATAACCATTTCATGTATCCTGTCAATTTCCTCAAGACAATTTCTGTTTATTGTTATGCTGATATTACTGTCATATAGAAATTCTTCTCTTGAATTCCCATAAACAGCTATAGCTTCTGTCTTCTTCTCAAGAAGCTTATACTGTTTAAGTCTTTTATGCTCTTTATCAGAGGGATCCTTCTTATTGTAATATTCAATAATATAAGGCAGTATATCCGGTCCTGCCGTCATTAATCCCTCAACATTAAATGACGCTTCCTCAAGGTTTCTTATATTATCATCTATAAACAGGGTATTCTCACCTCTTAACCCCATAAGCCTGATTTTTTCCTTAAGCTGGCTTCCCTTTTCCTCCCAGTTTATGTTATTAAATACAAACAGATCCCATATTCCTTCTCTCTTAAGTCTTTCCTTAACCGATCCTTCTTCATTCTTTGAAGATATACTGTTTATGATCCCGCAATCCGTAAGCAGCCTGATAAGACCGGCATTAGTTTCCCTGAGTACCACTTCTCCCTCACTTAAAGTCCCCTGCCAGAGAGTATCATCAAGATCCCATACAACAAGCTTGACCCTGTCAAAAGGAAAGTTCTCATATTCCTCCTTCCCCTGGATCACGGAAACATCCTTCTTACATAATCCCGAAAGGATCTCCCACTCCTTATCACCAAAATCCCGCTTTATTCTTTCCTTTATTAATAAATAATCAAAATACCCCTTAGGATATGCCTTCTCAATATCTTCCGGAGAATGAAACACACACTCTGTATTCTTTGAAATATTAAATAAAGCACTGTCGGTTTCTACTCCCACTGCTTCACTTAAAGGATATATTGAATGTATCTTCTTAAGTTCGGCCCCCAGTCCGCTTCCTATCTGCAACAACTTAAATTGATCATTCCCGCCACCGGGTTGTCTTAATAAAGCATCCTCGGAATAAGCATATCTAACAATATCAAATCCATATTTCCCAATAAAAAGTTCTCTGTGATCCACCAGCAGCTTATTATAATCCAGCTTGGCAAAGCTCTGGCTTCCCGCATGATAAATATAACTGTTCTTAACCAGCATCAGTCTGTATCCGCGCTTTAATATTTCCATAGACAATGCATCATCCTCAAAATATCCCGGAGCAAAATCCTCATCAAAGCCTTCGATCATATCCCAAAGTTCTCTTCTGATCATTAATGCAAACCCAGACAGGCGCACTCTCTCCTCCAGCGCATCTTCCCTTGAAACATTATTTATCCTTCCATATTCAAGATAATCATCTACCTTATCATACAGTATATCTACCTGCTGCCGGTTACCGGCATAATTGGAAACACTGCCCACCGCTCCTATATCATCCGAACTGTACAGGGCCTTCTTAAGAAAATAAAACGAATTATCACATAAACGTGTATCATTATTAAGCAAAAATATATCCAGGGACTCATATTCCGTACCTATAGTTGCCTTAACCGCCTGATTACAGGCCGGACCGAAGCCAACATTCTTATCATTGCAGATAAGCATAATATCATTCTGCTTAAGCAGCCAGTCACGGCTTTCATCCGTAGATGCATTATCAACAACAATTATCTTATAACACTTTGCCGGAACACTGTTTCTAATACTCTTAATACATTCCCGTGTGAAAAAAAAAGAATTATATGAAACAATGACTATGATCGCGGAATCCTCTGCCTTATCCCTTCCCGGATCTGTATATTCTTCTGTATCCCCCATGTTATCCTCCGCATTTGAGCATATTTTAAATAAATCTTGCTTATCCTTAATAACATACCTTCAATATTTCAATATTCCCATATACCATTATACCTTTGATTCTACTGGTTTTAACAGTACAGTCATGATATTATTATACTGAAATATAACCTCAAGTAAAGGCAATCAAAATGAAAAGCTTATTATGTATAACTCCCGATTTAAAGAGAAGCGGGGCTCCTATTGCTCTGTTAAGGCTTATGGAAATCCTTATCTGTAACAAAGAATTATCCATTACCCTGTTAACCTATGGGAATGGGGATTTATTCTCATCATACATTGATCTTATCGGTGAGGATCATATAATAATATTAAACGGTCTTAATCCAACAGAAGAATTCAGGGAAATGCTGCAAACCGGCTATGACATCATTCTGCTTAATACCTCAACCGTATATACTTTTGCATTCTATTTCCAGAATCTTAATATCCCTGTTTACTGGTGGATCCATGAGGCACCGGAAATGATAGAGTCTTCCCTTCCCGCCTTTCCCAATCCTCATTTATTAAGTCCCAATTTCAGACTGTTTCTTCCTTCCAAGGGAGCTGCGGAATGTTTTCACAACCATTATAATTATAATGTCTCAATACTTCACGTTCCGGTAAATAAACCCTTATTACCGGTTTCCGGATTACCCGTTGATATCCCCGACGACAGGATATTATTCCTTATGCCCTCTGCTTATTCTTATATTAAGGGACAGGATATATTATTATCGGCAATCCTTTCTCTCCCGCAGGGAATAAAAAACCGTTCCTACTTTATATTCTGTGGATATTCCCTCGATAAACAGATCGAGTTTAAAAATACAATATTTAAAATTGCAACCAATATTGATAATGTATTGATGCTCGAAGATCTTTCTCAGGATATATTATTTGCGCTTATGAACAAATGCCATTGCATAGTTGCTCCTTCTCGAATAGATACCATTCCCTTAACCATCGTTGAGGGGCTAATGTATAAAAAACTATGTCTGGTTTCCGATAAAACCGGAATATCCGCTTATATAAAAGACTGCGTAAACGGATTTGTATTTAAAGATGAAGAAGAACTGATAAAAAGACTCCTACTTATCATAAATGACTGTTCTTCATTAAACAGCATAGCAGATAACGGACATAAAATATATATTGATCATTTTTCTCCGGAGGCTGTCAGCAGAAACATAAACGAAGTATTCCGGGATATTTGATCCCGTCTTAAAATCTTAAATTCATACTTACTAAAGAGGATAATAAAATGACCGAACAGGAAATTCAGATTCTGGAAGCAATGCTTGAAAGAATAGAAAAATGCGAATCCGCCAATAACCTTCTTATGGATTCAAACAAAGCCCTTATACGAAGCAACCATATTCTGACGGATGCTTTAAACGCCTTAAGATCGGAATACGAAAGTTATACCGATAATGCAGTATATGAGATCCGTGACCCAAGGAACCTTTCTATTGATCCTTTTTATCCTAAGATCAAAACCATAGACGAAACTCTTAATACTTTACTATCCTCCGATAAATCGTTATGTCGTTTCGGTGACGGAGAATTCGCAAGCATAAGCGGTAATCTGCGTGCCAAATTCACAACCAGATACTTTCCTAAGCTGGCCGACAGACTTAGATCCGTTCTAAATAGCAATGATGAAAATATTATGATCGCCATTGCGGATAACTACGGTAATCTGTCTCACTATTCACCTCAATCCAGGCGTGAAATACGAAACTATATGACCAAAGAAATACGTGCCCTGCACGCTTCTCTTCTAAACCCCGATATGACTTATTACAATGCCTATGTCACACGCCCCCATATGCATTACTATAATAATGAAGAAAAAAACATAAACTTCTGGTCTAAAATAAGATCTTTATGGCAAGACAGAGATCTGGTCATCATAGAAGGACAGAATACCGGTATGGGTGTGGGAAATGATCTCTTTGATAATTGCAGAAAAACAGAGCGTATTATAGCACCCTCTGTTGATGCCTTCGCCAAATATGATGAACTGTTTGATTATGCATCGGGAAGAGACTCCGAATCCCTATATCTTATTGCCCTTGGACCGGTGGCAACCGTTCTTGCCTATGATCTTGCAAAGACCGGACGACGCGCCATTGATATAGGACATCTTGATATAGAATATGAGTGGATGAAGCGCGGAAGCTACCGTACCCTGATACCTAATAAATACGTAAACGAAGTAGATGGCGGCAATACTCCCGAACCCATTGAGAATGAGAAATATTTATCACAGATAATACAAAGGATATAAACTATCGGTTCTGTATTATATCGATCATGCTTTTCGCCCGTTTGACATAAGTGTTATTCTCCATAGTCCTTCTAAGGCCGTTATCTGCAATTTCTGCTCTCTCCTTATCATGCTGCAGATAATATTCGATCTTACAGAGCATATCCTCCATACTTTCATAGGAAACATAATCTTCTCCGTATATATAACAGTCTGCAAAATCAGACTGATAATTACTTAGTAGAAACCCTCCCGAGCCCATTATTTCAAAGGCTCTTAATGGTATGCCTGTGTGTATGCTCCTTAAAGTAATATTTATATTTATCTTAGCCTTGTTATATACAAAGGGTGCGATCTTATCCGGTCCCACAAAACCATGATTATATAC
>JAILKH010000020.1 GCA_024693925.1 Lachnospiraceae bacterium
AACAAAACACGGGAACCGCATAAATACTGCGATTCCCGCATTCTTCCCTTAGCGCAGACGGAGGGATTCGAACCCTCGTGCCCCGGAGGGCAAACGCATTTCGAGTGCGCCCCGTTATGACCACTTCGATACGTCTGCATAAAACTACTAAGTCCTGAACGAATGAATTATAATATATCAATGTCCATTAAGTCAATATAAAGTTAAATAAATAGAAAGGTTTGGTTATGAAATCCAGCGGAAATCACTGGACGAAAATATATCATTAACTTATAATAATTGAGTATTTTTGTTAAAAAAAGAATTATATAGTATAAATATGCAAAATAAGATTTAAAGGATAAAAAGATGAAAATTGTATTACAGCATTTAACTAAAAGATTCCCAAACAGAAACAAGAAAATAAAAGAAGATGTTATTGCCGTGAATGATTTTGATTTTGAAATACCGGATGGTAAGCTTATAGGACTTTTGGGTCCCTCCGGATGCGGTAAAAGCACTGCTCTTAATCTTATTTGCGGTCTTGAAAAGCCTAGCGAAGGAAAGATTTTTTTCGGAGAAAATGATGTTACCGATATTCCGCCTGAGAAAAGAGGAGTAGGGCTGGTATTTCAGAATTATGCACTCTATCCTCATCTTAGTGTCAGGGAAAATATCAGATTTCCCCTTGAGAATTTAAAGGGTAAGGATAAGTTGTCTAAGGAAGAAATGGAAGCTAAGGTGGTAGAAGCGGCTAAGCTGGTACAGATAGAAGAACTACTTGATCGAAAACCCAATGAAATGTCGGGCGGACAGCAGCAGAGAGTGGCCATTGCCAGGGCCCTTATTAAAATGCCCGGGGTATTGCTCCTTGATGAGCCGTTATCAAATCTTGATGCAAGGTTAAGACTTCAGACAAGGGAAGAGCTTAAGCGTATTCAGCTTGAAACCGGGATAACAACGGTATTTGTAACACACGACCAGGAAGAGGCCATGAGTATTTCGGACATAATAGTGGTTATGAAGGATGGGGTTTTGCAGCAGATGGGTAAACCGCAGGATATTTATGATGAACCGGTTAATCTTTTTGTGGCGAAATTTCTGGGAACACCGCAGATAAATGTTTTTAACGGAAAGATCAAAGACGGAAGGGTTTTAATAAAGGATTCTGTCATTATGGAGGCTCCGGGAAAGCTGGATACGGATGTTTATGTTGCTGTTCGGCCGGAAGGATTTATCCTTGATAAAGATGGTAAGCTGGAATGCAGATATATAAACCGGGAAGTTATGGGGCGGGACACCTCTGTTATAGCCGAACATGATGGATTTATAGGCGAGCATATCAGAGCGATAATCCCTTCCGAGGAAAAGACGAATGTTAAGGACGGCAAAATAAGGTTTTCCCTTAAGCAGTTTAAGGTACGCGTATTCAGTAAAGAAACGGAGGAGAGGATAGATATATGAAAAAAAACTTAACAGCCTGGTTATGCCTTTTCCCGGCTTTGCTGTTTTTGGGAATATTTATGGTATATCCGCTGATAGATGTATTGATCTATTCTTTTGAAGAAGGATATAATTTCGCGTCAGGAAGCTTTATGGGTACGGGATTATATAATTATTCCTATGTTCTTCATGATCCGTATTTTATCCAGGCGCTTAAGAATACCTTTATCATTGTTATTATTACGGTGCCTTTATCAACCGGAATAGCCCTTCTTATATCCCTGGGGCTTAGTTCAATTGAAAAATTAAGAGATCTGTTTCAAACGCTATTTTTTCTTCCGTACGTAACCAATACCCTGGCAGTAGGTCTGGTGTTTATGATCCTTTTTAAGAAGACGGCTTATTCCGACGGATTGGTATCATTACTTATCCAATTATTTGGAGGTCCTTCGGTGGATTTTATAGACGGACCCTATTGGGCGAAAATGTTTGTTATGTGTTTTTACACTATATGGATAGTAATGCCCTTTAAGATACTTATATTAACCTCTGCCCTTGCATCGGTAAATCCTATGTTTTATAAGGCGGCAAGAGTTGACGGTACTTCAAAGTTCCGTATGTTTTATAAGATAACCCTGCCGATGATATCTCCTATGGTTTTTTATCTTATTATTACCGGATTTATAGGAGCCTTTAAGGCATACAGCGATGAGGTTGCACTTTTCGGTGTTGATCTTAATGCGGCCGGAATGAATACGATAGTGGGATACGTATATGATATGTTATACGGAAACAGCGGAGGATATCCGTCATATGCATCGGCAGCAGCTCTGATACTGTTTGCGGTGGTATTTACAATAACTACCGTTAATCTGTTAGTCAGCAGAAAGGCTGTATATTATCAGTAAATCAAGAGGTCGGTATGAATACACGTGATAATATGAAAATTGAAAAAAATGAAAGAATAAAGCAAAGGTTTTCTTCCTGTATCACATATGTATTATTAACATTATGGGGAGTGATCGTTCTGTTTCCTTTTTACTGGATGATCCTTACATCGGTAAAGAGTTACAGTACGTATAATTCCGAATATATTCCCAAATTCATTACCTTAAGTCCCACGATACAGAATTATATAACTGCATTTACAGCGGTGCCGCTGGCAAGATATTTTTTTAATACTCTTATTTTTACCGTATTCACTACCCTGATAATGATGATAGTGGTCATATTGGCGGCTTTTGCCTTTGCCAGGCTTGATTTTAAAGGGAAGGATATTTTGTTTTCCATGTTTTTGTCCCTGATGATGATCCCTAATGAACTTGTTATCATAACCAATTATGTTACGATAACGGATGTGGGACTCAGGAATACCTTTTTGGGGCTTATACTACCGTCGGTAACTTCTGTATTCTATATATATCTGCTTAAAGAAAACTTTGAACAGATACCCGAGAGTCTTTATAAGGCAGCCAAGGTAGACGGTACTTCGGATCTTAAATATTTATGGAAAGTCATGATCCCCATATCAAGGCCTACCATAGTAACAATTGTGATCCTTAAAGTGATAGAGTGCTGGAATGCATATGTATGGCCGAGGCTTATTACGGATGACCGGAATTATTATCTTGTTTCCGGCGGGATCCAGGAGATAAGAGAAAACGGATTCGGACGGGATAATATACCGGCGATGATGGCGGCAGTTGTTGTTATTTCGGTACCGCTTGTAATACTGTTTCTTATATTCAGAAAGAAAATAATGGAGGGTGTTGCACGAGGAGGTACGAAGGGATGAGAAAATATAAGGTCCTGGTACTTTTGTTCTTAACCTTATTATGTGTTTTGACCGGGTGCCACGGAAAGAGGGTAAATAACGGGTTTGAGATTCCGGATAAGTTTGATGAGTCAAAGAATATTGAAATATCCTTCTGGGCAAAGAATGATACCAATGTAACCCAAAGTAAGATTTATCAGCAGGCTATAGATGATTTTGAGAAATTATATCCTAATATAAAGGTTAACATAAGATTATATACGGATTACGGAAAGATCTATAATGATGTAATTACGAATATTTCAACGGATACTACGCCCGATGTATGTGTGACCTATCCTGATCATATAGCTACATATCTTACGGGAGAGGGGACCGTAGTCGGTCTTGATGAGCTGTTTAAGAATGAAAAATACGGGTTTGGCGGAAGTGAGCTTAAATATGATTCACCTGAGATTGATGAAATAGTGCCGGAGTTCCTTAAGGAGTGTATAGTGGGGCAAAATCATTACGCCATACCTTATATGAGATCGACGGAAGCATGTTATGTAAACAAGACCTATGTTGAAAAATTAGGATATACTTTGCCAAAAACCCTGACCTGGGATTTTGTTTATGAGGTATCCGAAGCGGCGATTAAGAAGAATGAAGACGGGACTTATAAAGTAAACGGACAAAAAGTGATGATCCCCTTTATATATAAGTCTACCGACAATATGATGATACAGAGTCTTAAACAGCTTAATGCAGGTTATTCCGATGTGACAGGGAATGTTCTTTTATTCAATGATGAAACAAGAGAGATTCTTAAAACAATTGCCGGGCATGCAAAGAGCGGAGCATTTTCAACCTTTAAGATATCGGGGTATCCGGCTAATTTCCTAAATGCGGGACAGTGTATTTTTGCGGTGGATTCAACCGCCGGGGCAACCTGGATGGGCAGTGATGCACCGCTTGTTGATATTGCGGAGGATAAAATAGTTGAATTTGAAACCGAAGTTATGACTATACCTCAATATGATCCCGATAATCCCAAAATGATATCTCAGGGTCCTTCCATATGTCTGTTTAATAAGGAGGATCCGCAGCAGGTTCTTGCATCCTGGCTGTTTGCACAATATTTACTGACAAATGATGTTCAGATAGCATATTCCCAGACGGAGGGTTATGTACCTGTTACTCTTAAGGCCCAGCAGTCGGATGAATACAGGAAGTATATTGAAAATGAAGGTATAGATACGGATAAGCATTATGAAGTTAAGATAAAAGCGGCAAAGCTTCTTATGAGTAATACAAAAAACACCTTTGTTACGGCGGTATTTAACGGTTCTGCCTCAGTCAGGGATGCGGCGGGAGGTCTTATTGAAGATGTAACAAAGTCGGTAAGACGTAAGAAAGTTGTGGACGATGAGTATATAGACGGTCTATATAAGGATATAAAGTCCTTATATCATCTGGATCAGAGACAGGCGGGTAACGAGAAGGTCGAGCTTGGGGAACTTCCGGCAGAATCCAAGGCTCTGATTGCAGTTTTAATAATTGCGTGGGTGCTTATAGGAGCCTGTCTATTGTATTTTAGGAAAAAACGGGTATAATTACATTGTTTATTATAAATGCGCGAAAGCGCTGTATGCGCGCATACACAAGGAGGAAAATTATGAAAAAATTATTAGTGATGGTTTTGACAATGGGTCTTGTCTTTTCATTTGCAGGCTGCAAGAAGGCAGAAGCTCCCGTACAGGAAGCACCTGCAGAGGCAGTGGAGGAGGCAGCCGGGGAAAAGGCAGAAGAAGAAACAACAGAGGCAGATGAAGCTTCGGAAGAAAAGACAGAGGATGCCGCATCAACAGGTGAGGTTATGAAATACGGTGATTTTGTTGCGGCAGCAGTTGATGATGAGGTGGTTGTGGAAACTTATGTACAGGCCAAGCAGTCATGGTGGGAAGATAAGGCTACGGTTTATACCCAGGATGAGGACGGAGCATATTTTCTTTATGAGATGGCTTGTTCACAGGAGGATTATGATAAGTTAACACCGGGAACAAAGATCAAAGTTAAAGGATATAAGGCCGAGTGGGAAGGTGAAGTCGAGATCGTGGATGCTACATTTGAGATAGAGGACGGAAACTTCATAGCCGAAGCCGAAGACGTAACTTCTTTGCTCGGTACGGATGATATTGTACAAAAGCAGAATAAGTATGTTGCTTTTAAGGATATGAAGGTTGAGCCTTCAAAGGATGCGGACGGAAATGAGGTCGCATATCTTTATAAGTGGGACGGCTCAGGTGAACAGGGTGATGACCTTTATTTTAATGTATCATCAAACGGCGAGACTTATAATTTTACGGTAGAGTCATATCTGTGTGATAAGGAATCGGAAGTTTATAAGGCAGTTGAGGCCCTTGAAGTAGGACAGACGGTGGATCTTGAGGGATTTTTATACTGGTATCAGGGAATCAACCCTCATATTACAAAGGTGACTGTTAAATAAGGAGAATAAATGATCAAAGAAATTCATATTGATACGCTTGAGGAGTTGCTTCCTCTTATAACGGAGCAGGAGTACAGACCGGATCTTGACAGAAACAGAAGCTCCTATATATACCGGGGAGTGTGTGATGCTTCATATAAGATGAATACCAGTCTTGGCAGAAACTGTAAGGAACTTCAGAAGCAGCTTGAGCCGGCAATACTTGAGAATTTTGCCAAGTATGCCATAAATGATGAACCCTCGATCGGCAGTTCGGTATGGAGGCAGATGATACTGGGGCAGCATTACGGCCTGCCTACAAGACTTCTTGACTGGACACAATCCGCTCTTGTGGGATTGAATTTTGCCACCTCAGAGGAGAATCTTTCTAAGATGGATAAGCATGATTGTGCGGTATGGCGGATCGAT
Source organism: Lachnospiraceae bacterium (assembly GCA_024693925.1). Lineage (GTDB taxonomy): Bacteria > Bacillota > Clostridia > Lachnospirales > Lachnospiraceae > UBA2868. The sequence continues at coordinate 6,096 of JAILKH010000020.1, forward strand.
ATGTCGGAGATGGTGGATCATCTTCCCGAAAGATACAGGGCGGCCGTAAATGCAAAGCATTCTACAATTTTTACGGTGGAATTGCTAAAGGAATTAACAGGTAACAGCCTTAACAAATATGATGAGGATATGGGAGATTCATCCATGGTTATTATAGAGCCTCCCTCACTTAATCAGAGGATAATAAATCAGCATTCTTTTTTCTCCGTTGTTCCTATGGGTATAGATAATATAGAGAAGTATCTTGATGAGAATACGCTGAATACGGTAAAATATATTATAGATAAGAGACTTCGCTGGAGAGTAAGGGATATGCTGGATCAGCTTAATATGAGTGAGAGGATAGTATATCCGGGTCTTGAAGGGTTGTCCAAGTGGATAGCAAGGCATTACTTTGTTAAATAAGATGAATATTGATGGGTGAATGACCATATTTCATAGGAGATATGGTCATTTTTCTGTATATCCTGATGATTGCAATAAATTCCAAAATTGGTTATACTGAAAATGTATTATTTTTGATAGCAGGAAAGGTCAAGTACAGATTATGAGGGAATTACAATATCCTTTTGACAGCAGATATATTATAAAAAAGAAGAAAGCATTAAAGAGACAGCTGCTTGAACAGGGAGATAATTTTATAGATAAGAAGATAGCCGTGCTGGGAGGTTCTACTACTCATGATATCATAATGATAATGGAATTATTTTTACTTGATAATGGGATAAGACCTCAATTCTATGAATGTGAATATGCCAGATATTGGGAAGATGTTATGTTTGATAACCCGGAGCTGTTGGATTTTGCTCCGGATATAATATATATACATACCAGTAACAGAAACATACGGCAATATCCGTTACTGTCAATGACGGCTTCAGAAGTCGGTGATTTGCTGGAAGCGGATTACGATCACTTTTTTAAATTGTGGGGTAAGATGGAAGACACCTATAAATGCCCTATTATTCAGAATAATTTTGAGTATCCGTTTTACAGGTTGTTGGGTAATGCGGATGCCACTGATTTTCATGGCAGAGTTAATTATATAAATCGTCTGAATGCAAAATTTGCGGATTATGCCTGTGAACATAAGGATTTTTATATTCAGGATATTAATTATCTGTCCGCCACTTATGGTCTGGATAAGTGGTCTGATCCCCTGTACTGGCATATGTATAAATATGCTCTTGCAATGGAAGCGGTTCCTGTTTTGGCATTTAATGTATGTAATATTATAAAGTCAATCTATGGAAAGAATAAAAAAGCCCTGGCACTTGATCTTGATAATACTCTTTGGGGCGGAATTATCGGAGATGACGGTGTTGACGGAATAGAAATAGGTCCGGAAACATCAATGGGTCAGGTTTATTCCGAATTTCAGGAGTACCTTAAACAGCAAAAGGATATAGGAGTTATTCTCAATATATGTTCAAAGAACGAAGAAGAGAATGCAATAGCAGGACTTAATCATCCGGACGGGATACTTAAACCCGAGGATTTTATAGTTATCAAAGCCAACTGGGATCCTAAAAGTAAAAATCTTGATGATACGGCTAAAGAACTTAATCTTTTACCGGAGGCTTTTGTGTTTGTGGATGATAATCCTGCGGAAAGGGAGATAGTAAGGGAACAATTAAAGGTTATTTCCCCGGAGATAGGAAGTGTTGAAGATTATATAAGGATAATCGATCATTCCGGCTTCTTTGAAGTAACAAATCTTTCGGATGATGATGCAAAGCGAAATGAGATGTATAAAGAGAATGCTAAAAGAGCAAAGCTTGAGGCAAGTTTTGAAGATTACGGAGATTATCTTGATTCTCTTGAAATGAAGGGTACTATAAAGAATTTTGAAAGTATATATATGGACCGGATAGCTCAGCTATCCAATAAAAGCAACCAGTTTAATCTCACTACAAGAAGGTATACGAGAAATGAAATAGAGCAGATAGCACAGGCTGATGATTATATTGATCTATACGGTAAACTGGAGGATAAGTTCGGAGATAACGGGGTTGTATCGGTGGTCATAGGGCATAAGCAGGAGAAGGTTCTTCATATGGATCTATGGATAATGAGTTGCCGGGTTCTTAAAAGGGATATGGAATTTGCCATGATGGATCAGTTGGTTTATAAGGCTAAGGAAGCGGGAATAAGATGTATACGAGGATATTATTATCCTACGCCCAAGAATAAAATGGTAAGAAATTTTTATGAACTTATGGGCTTTGATCTTGTAAATGAAGATGATCGGGGAAACCGGGAATGGGAATATGTGATTCCCGAAGATTATGAGAGAAAAAATCATCATATTTCGGTAAATGAAGGATCTTAAAGCGGAATGTATGTAAGAATAATGGTTTATTTTATATGAAAACTTATTAAAAGAGGGTATAATATGAGCAGAGAAGAAATTTATGTAAGATTGAATGAAGTATTTCGGGATGTTTTTGACAGGGATGATATAACGGTAAAGGATGAAACAACAGCCTCAGATGTTGAAGGGTGGGACAGTTTAATACATATAACCCTTATGGATGCGGTAGAAGAGGAATTTGATATCAGATTTGATATGAAGACCGTTGTAAAAATGAAAAATGTCGGCGAAATGGTGGATGTTATCGAAAGGGATGTTAAATAATAAGAACTGAATATTGGGAGTTTACAGACAGAAAGGAGAAGGCATAATGAAGAGAATCGGTATGTTAACAAGCGGTGGGGATTGTCAGGCATTAAATGCAGCAATGAGAGGCGTAGTTAAGTCATTGTGGTATACGCTTGGCGGTGATCAGGTAGAGATCTATGGTTTCAATAATGGTTACAGGGGTCTTATTTATCATGATTACAGGAAATTTGAGTTTAAGGATTTCTCGGGAATCTTAACCAGAGGCGGAACAATCCTTGGAACATCAAGAACACCGTTTAAGACAATAAGAGAACCGGATGAGAACGGACTTGATAAGGTGGCTGCAATGAAGCAGACATATTATAATCTTAATCTTGATTGTCTTGTTATTCTGGGAGGTAACGGAACTCATAAGACTGCGCATTTATTAAGTCAGGAAGGATTAAATGTTATAACTCTTCCCAAGACTATCGATAATGATCTTTACGGTACCGATATGACCTTTGGTTTTCAGAGTGCGGTAGATATAGCAGTTGATTGTATAGACTGTATACATACAACAGCGTCATCTCATGGACGTGTATTTATAGTGGAGGTTATGGGGCATAAGGTAGGATGGCTTACCCTGAATGCCGGTATAGCCGGTGGAGCTGATATAATCCTTATTCCTGAGATACCTTATGATACGGACAAGATCGTTGAGGCGATCAATCAGAGAGTAAAAAGAGGAAGTACATTTACTATACTGGCAGTTGCCGAGGGTGCTATGAGTAAGGAAAAAGCGGCTATGTCCAAAAAGGAACTTAAGGAATTTATGGAAAAGAGTAAATATCCTTCGGTTTCCTATGAACTGGCAGATGAACTTCAAAAGAGAACCGGTCAGGAAATAAGAGTTACCGTTCCCGGACATACCCAGCGCGGCGGTACACCCTGTGCATATGATCGTGTATTTGCAAGCCGTCTTGGGGCAGAAGCCGGTGCACTTATAATGAAGGGTGAATACGGATTTATGGTTGGATACAAAAACAGAGAGATAGTGAAGGTTCCGCTTGATGATGTAGCCGGTAAGCTTAAATATGTATCACCTGATGCAACAATTATTAAAGAAGCAAAGCTTCTTGGAATAAGCTTTGGCGACGAATAGATTTAAGGAGATAAGATGTCATATACCGCATTATACAGGAAATGGCGTCCTGATAGTTTCGAAGATGTTAAGGGTCAGGAAGCAATAGTTACAACACTTAAGAATCAAATAATGAAAGATCGTATCGGGCACGCCTACCTGTTTTGCGGTACAAGAGGCACAGGAAAGACAACTATAGCCAAGATAGTGGCTAAAGCGGTAAATTGTGAAAATCCCAAAGATGGAAGTCCCTGCGGAAAATGCAAAAGCTGTAAGGCAATTGCGGATGGAAGTTCCATGAATGTCATTGAGATGGATGCCGCATCCAATAACGGTGTTGAGGATGTAAGGCTTATCAGGGATGAGGTGGCTTATGCTCCTGCGGACGGAAAGTATAAAGTATATATAATCGATGAGGCACATAATCTTTCTTCCTCGGCATTTAATGCGCTGCTTAAGACATTGGAGGAGCCGCCTTCCTATGTGATCTTTATTCTTGCAACAACCGAATATTCAAAAATACCCATAACCATATTATCAAGGTGTCAAAGATATGATTTTAAGAGGATATCGGTTGATACTATAGTAGAGCGTCTGTATGAACTTATGGATGGTGAAGGTATAGAGGCTGAGGATAAGGCACTTAGATATATAGCCAGAGTAGCAGATGGCGGTTTAAGGGATGCACTCAGTTTGTTCGATCAGTGCAGCTCTTTTTATTATGGGCAGAAACTTACCTATGATATGGTCCTGGAGGCTTTGGGAGCGGTAGATACAAGGATTTTTTCCGATCTTTTATGTGCAGTGATAGCAAGGGATATTAAGAATTCCGTTGAAATACTGGGAAATGTTGTTGAAAGTGGAAGAGATCTTAACCAGTTTGTTATTGATTTTACCTGGTATTTAAGAAATCTGTTATTGGTAAAGACTTCAGAAGAAGATGAAATTGACGAGGTTTTGGAAATTTCTTCTGAAAGTGTAAAACAGCTTAAGAGGGAAGCATCAGCAGTCGATCAAAACAGAATAATGCGGTTTATCCGTATTTTTTCCGAATTATCGAATGATATTAAGTTTGCAACACAAAAGAGAGTATTGATAGAAATTGCCATAATAAAGTTATGCAAGCCGGATATGGAAATAGATAACGGCTCCCTGTCAGATAGGATAAAAGCGTTGGAAGAAAGGCTGGATAAAGGTATTACGGTAACAAAAGGTGAAAGGACTCCTGCTAATGCAGAGGTTGAAGAATATGAGGATATTGAGCCGGTTCCGTTGCCTAAAGCAATATCTTCGGATATTGAACAGATAGTATCCAAATGGCCTCAGATTTGTAACATGATGTCAAATCCGGGGATGAGTTTTTTAAGAAAATCCATGTTGTCGGTAAAGGATGATAAGCTGATCATAGTTGTAAATGATCCGAACGGGCTTTTTTATTTTTCAAAGGACTCATTTAGGGAAGAATTTAGTAAAGTTATAAAAAAAAGCATTGGGAAAGAAGTTGATTTTGAAATTGCACAGGTTGGATCAAAGGAAGAGTTCATAAGGAAATATCCTGATCTTTCCGCCATAAAAATGGAAGTAGTAACGGAAGATTAGTGTATATAGCAGAAATTATTTATAAGGGAGGATTAAATAATGGCAAAAAGAGGTGGATTTCCGGGAGGAATGGGAATGCCCGGTAATATGAATAATTTAATGAAGCAGGCTCAGAAGATGCAGAAGCAGATGGAAGAGAGCCAAAAGGAACTTGAGGAAAAAGAATTTAAAGCTTCAGCAGGCGGAGGAGCCGTGGAAGTAACCATATCCGGAAAGAAAGAAATAACCTCGGTCAAATTAAATGAAGAGGTGGTAGATCCCGATGATATAGAAATGCTGGAAGATCTTATAATGGCAGCAGTTAACGAGGCGCTTCGTAAGGTTGAGGAAGAAACACAGAACAATATGAGTAAGTTAACCGGCGGTTTGGGTATGGGAGGAGGTTTTCCCTTTTAATGACCGTTAAGGGAGTAAAGGATGGAATTATACAGCGGATACATAAGCCGTCTGATAGGGGAATTATCAGTATTGCCCGGTATTGGCAATAAGTCGGCTCAGCGTTTGGCTTTTCATATTATCAATATGCCGAAAGAGAAGGTGGATAATCTTGCCAGGGCTATGACAGAAGCCAGAAACAATATAAAATACTGCAAAGAGTGCTATACACTTACGGATAAGGAAATATGTCCGATATGTAGTGATATGCAGCGTGATCATAAGCAGATAATGGTTGTTGAGAATACAAGAGATATGACGGCTTATGAAAAAACAGGAAAATACCACGGGGTATATCATGTGCTGCATGGGGCCATCAATCCGGGACTTGGTATTGGACCGAATGATATTAAGCTTCCGGATCTAATTAAGAGGCTTCAAAGTGTTGATGCAAATGAAGTTATAATAGCCACCAATTCAAGTATTGAGGGTGAGACAACGGCAATGTATATAAGTAAGCTTATTAAACCTATAGGAATAAAGGTTACAAGGATCGCCAGCGGAGTGCCTGTAGGAGGAGAGCTTGAATATATTGATGAAGTGACACTTTCAAGAGCTTTGGATGCACGTGTAGAATTATAAAATAAAGGAATGGAGATAATAAGATGGGCGTTAGTGTTGATGAGTTTGGTATAACTAAAGATGGAAAGGCCGTTAAGTTATATAAGATAACAAACACAAAAGGTACAGAGGCGGTGCTGACAGATCTTGGAGCTGTACTCGTTAATTTAAAGGTTTCAAATGATAAGGGAGAAATAAAGGATGTTGTATTGGGATTTGATAATGTAGCACAGTATGAAAGTAATCCATCGTTTTTTGGTGGAACCATAGGTCCCAGTGCGAATAGGATAGCCGGAGCTAAATTCAGTATCGACGGCATAGAATATGAGCTTGTGGATAACGATGGAGGAAATAATCTTCACAGTGATTTTGATATAGGTTTTCATAAGCAGATATTTAATGCGACCGTACTTGAGGATGGAGTGAGGTTTACATTAAACACAAAAGATATGTTTATGGGATTTCCCGGAAACATGGAGGTTAATGTAACTTATACATTAAGTGATGATAATGAGTTAAAACTTGAATATGATGGGGTAAGTGACAAGGCTACTGTTTTTAATCTTACCAATCATTCTTATTTTGCTTTGGCCGGCCATAAAGCCGGAAGAAATGCTTTATATGATACGGAACTTATGATCAAGGCATCAAAGTTTACCCAGATCGTTCCCGGAGCGATTCCTACAGGAAAGCTGCTGGAGGTATCCGGAACACCTATGGATTTTACCGAACCTAAGAAAATAGGTAAAGATATAGATTCGGATTACGAACAGATGAAAATGGTAAACGGGTATGATCATAATTATGCAATAGACGGATATGACGGGAAAATCAAGCTTGTGGCAGTTGCAAGTTGTGACGGGAGAACAATGGAAGTTTATACGGATCTGCCCGGAGTGCAGTTCTATTCAGGAAACGGATTATCACCCTATGATGCAAAAGATGGTGCCAAATATGGTGACAGATATGGTTTTTGTTTGGAAACTCAGTATTTCCCCAATAGTGTTAATGAGTCGTCTTTTGTGTCTCCGATCAAAAAAGCCGGAGAAACATATCATACGATAACAATATACAAATTTATTTAAAAATATGAAGAAAAAAAAACAAACAACACAAATAAATCTTTTGATACGCTGCATAGTTGCAGTATATATTATATATCTTGGTCATTCGATAATTAAAGGGCTGGAAAGTGCGCCGAATGTTAAGCTTATGGTCTTTTTTGCCGTATTATTTATTTTTGCAGGGGTACTTACGATCGGATTTGCGGTTAAAGCATTTATAAATAAAGAATATAAAGATTTCAGAAGTATTGATGATGAAGATGATAAAGATAACGAGGATGTGTATATAAGAGATGAGGATCGGGATAACACAAATTCCGAAGAAAGTTTAAATACGGATAATGATCCCGATAAATGATTATGGAAAATACAAATAAAGAAAACGGTATAACGGATCCCGGAAAAAAAAGAGCAAAAGATCAGTTTTATGTAGTTCTAATGGGACTTATAGGATATGGACTTATATTGATAGCAATCGTTATAGGTACATTTTTCATTGTAAAAAACACCTTTAAGAAGAAAGATGAAGAGGTTGCAAAAGCCATTGAAGCGGTAAATATTAACTCAAATGGTAATGAATCCGCAAAGGATGAGATAGTTTCGGATATCGGTGAAGGAGAGGAGGCTTCATCAAAGAATGATGTGGCTGCAACTAATGATCCCGAAAATAAAAAAAACGAACATGGTGCTGATATAAGTGAATATACAGATGCAGAGGGTAATATTGATTATTCGATCATGCTGTTTAAACCGGGACAAAGAGATAAGGAATTAAAGTGGAAAGACAGTGTATTTTCACGGATAGAAAATGTTAAAGCCCCTGAATCTGCCGTTGTAAATCAGTATGTACGGCAACGAAAGTTTTGTGGATTAACGGAAGATAAAAAGCTTGAATTGTGTATTTACAGTAATCCCGGTGATAAAAATATCGAGAAAATAACCGCTATAGAGTATGGGTCGGGTCCTATGGGGATAATTGACTATTATTATGATAACGGTAATATAAATTATATTGCCGAAAGAGCGGCGGCAATAGATGAACCGATAGATATTTCTTCGGGTAAGATCACTTCAAGATATTATTTTGATAATGATACTTTAGTCAAATATTCATATTGTGAAGATAATAAGGCTACGGTATTTAATGTTGCATCCCTTGATGATTACAGCGAAGGAACGGTAGATCAATATGAATATCTTGAAGAAAAGATGGTGAACAAAGCGTATATTACTTATAATGCAGCTATCGCTATTGAAGAAGTACAGGTTATAGATGGATATATATTTGATGAGTATGAACAGCCCTTAACTGATATAACCGTAAAGATATATGATTCTGTAAGTATGAAAGAGGTAGCTGATACTTTAAGTGACGGGGATGGTCATTATAATTTGTCCGTTCCTGTAAACGAGAATGAGAAATATGTATTATCGGCATATAAAGATTCTCTTGATGAAGTAAGAGTATATGACCTAACGGCTGAAAGTGGATCGGGAACCTTATTTGTACCTACAATAAGGATGACTTATTCGGATGACGGAGCTGAATATAATGTTCAGATAGTGGTAAGAGATTCTATAGATAACCTTCTTCCTATTGCAGATGCTTCGATCAGATTGAGATCGGGTCTTAATTGTGAGGAAGGAGATGTAGTAGCAAGTTCCGTTCTTGATGCTACAGGGGCTGCAATGTTTACTATTCAGTCAGGAAATTATACTGCCGAGGTAAGTAAAGGAGGTTATGAAAATTCATTTTTTAATGTATATGTAACCGCGAACAGACTTACAACAGTGGGTTATGCCGTAAAGGATGTACCCGATGATGAAACACAGATAATATTAGCTTGGGATACTACGCCGCTGGATCTGGATGCAAGGCTTATAACTGCAGGGGGAGTAAATGTATTAAGAGGGCAGCAGGATAGTGTAGGTTCCCTTACAACAGAAACCATTTCGGTTAAACTGGATGATGGAAACTTTTACAGGTATTACGTATCGGATTACAGTGATTTTATGGGTGGAGATGCCAATTCGGCAAATATGACTCTATCCGGAGCAAGAGTATATATATATACAAATGAAGGTTTGATACGGTCATTTAGTGTACCTATGGGACATTTGGGAGTTGTATGGGAGGCTTTTGATATTAGAAACGGTAAGATTATTCCTGTTAATCACTACTATAATGCTATTGAAACTGATAGTTACTGGATGATCAAATAGAAAGGGGAAATACCGGTATGACTCAAAAAGATAGAAGTTTTTATTCGGATGAGGTTATAAAGGAACTGATAGCATATAGAAAAAAACATAAACTAACTCAGCAGGATATATCTGAAAGGTCGGGAATTATGCGTCCAAACATTGCGAGGCTAGAATCTATGAGAGCAGAACCGTCAATGGATGTTTTGTCTCGTTATGCAAACAGTATGGGTATGGATATAAAAATTTCTCTTGTTAAGAAGAGATAATAATGGTATAATCGTAACGTTCGTAAAATAGAAGCCGTAAAATAAAGGTTTTGCGGCAACGGCGTGTGGCTCAGCTTGGTAGAGCGCTACGTTCGGGACGTAGAGGCCGCAGGTTCAAATCCTGTCACGCCGATTCAGTGTTTTCAAGGGTTTCCGGTTTTGGGAGCCCTTGATTTTTCCATTAATTCTACCTTTTTTCTACCCGTTTCCGTTTATTCCCGCGAGTAATGAGGAAAATGATCATGCTTGCATGAATCATTTGACGAATACCGCGAGGGTCAAATACGGCGTATTTGACTGCCAGATTAATTCATGGAATGCTCTCTATAAACCTTATTTAATTGTCATGTTACTGATCGGTATAATCCTTAAGCGGAATGATACCGTTCATCTTGCTTGAAATCTCTCTCTTCGCTTCTTTGTCCTTGACTTTGGCATAAATCCTCAAGGTCGTATCAATATCCTTGTGGCCTACCCACTTTTGAATGCTCTTAACATCCATGCCCTGATGAACCAGTATTGATACGCAGGAACTTCTCAGACCATGAAATGTGATGTTCTGAGGAAGCTCCGGTATCTTCTTTATTAGCTTGGCAAAGAGTTTTGTGGGATGATCCGGATAATACGGCTTTCCGTCAGCGTGCTTGAAAATATATTCATTATCCTCATAGCAGTTGCCGAAAAGCTTTCTGTTGGTATTCTCCTTACTCTTAAGCAGGCTGAACATCTCTATTTGTTCATCAGTTAATGGATACTCCCTGGCACTTGAGGCTGTCTTGGTCGTATTAGCGCGATTGACTGTCATTCCTTTTGTGACAGTGTGATTGATGATCATCGTTTTATTTCTGAAGTCGATCGCCGACCATCGGAGCCCGAGGATCTCTTCTCTCCTTAAGCCGAAGAACAAAGTCAGATAAAACAGTTCGTACAGCTCGTGATCTCGGATCATGCTTAAGAACAGCTTCGCCTCTTCATAAGAAAAGAACTCCTCGTCGGAGTTCTTCTCTTTGGCATATTTATCTGCAAGGCTCTTGTTTATCACGACTTCCTTGACCGGATTGTATGGGACGATACCGTCCTTAACAGCCTGATCCATAATACTGCTGAGAAACACCTTGTTATCCTTGGCGGTCCTTGGCTGGACCTCATGAGTTTCAAACAGATCATCCAGGAAACTCTCTACCATGATCTCATTTACATCCCTGACTTTTACAACTCCAAAGAATTCCTTTATTCTTTGAGCTCTATAAAAATAAGAAGAGTAGGTCGTTTCCGAGACCTCCCTCTTCTTTTTACTTAAGAACATATCTGTATATTCAGCAAAAGTCACATTTCTGTCTGTGACGGATACTTCCCTCGTATTGTTAAGCTTGTTTTTCATTTCCGAAGCTTTCTTAACATTCTCTGGTGTATCCTTAAGCCCTGTGGCGATCCAGACCTTCTCGCGTGTCTTAACCCCGTCTTTGATGATATGATTGTGGGTTATAATGTACAGGTAGCCGCTCTTTCCTTGTATCCCGGTGGCTCTCCTGCCGTTTTTCTTTGGTCTTGCCATGATCAGATAGCCTCCTTTACAAAATTCATGTCCGGATACATGAATTCCAGAAGATAAAGTTTCGGGATCTTGTAGCGTCCCCCGATCATTATCGACTTTATCGTTCCGTCCTTCAGATAATTGTATACGGTATTGCGTCCTGTCCTTAGGATCTTCTGGACATCCTCCGGTTT
>JAILKH010000032.1 GCA_024693925.1 Lachnospiraceae bacterium
AGGCTGGTGAAGCAAAGAAAGAAAACAGTGAAGAAACGGCCGAACCAATACAGAAGAGGCGTCGGGGACGGCCGGCTAAAGCAGAAAAGGCCCAGGCTACAGATCCCTGTGATCTGAGAAATGTTGATGTCAAGAGGGCAACAAAAGAGGACGGCGGGAACGGATGAGCAAGCGTTTCCCTCCGATTCCGGAATTTGTTGAGCCTTATCCGGATGAGAGCTGCTACAGTATTCTTTGTCGTTGTGCTGTCCGGGCGCCCATGTCAACATCCCGATTTTGCCGGGAGATGTTTACAAAGCAACGATTTCTTTCATATTATTTATGGCAGCCTTTCCATGCAGAGGAAATGAATCGATGGTTTGATGATACGCCTGAGAGAATACAGAAATATTTGCTTAAACACAGCTGCGTATCGTATCGCTATCCTTTTTTGAGTAAAATATGTCAGGAAGACTTTGAGGACTGGTCTGCAGGAGAAGAATTAAGCGCAGGAACATACCAACGCCTTACACTGAAACTTGGCTGCAGAGCATGGAAAAAACGCTCTCTTTATTATTGCCCAGAGTGTGTAAGGGTGGACCGCCGGAACTATGGAGAAACATATTGGCATATGATTCCCCAATTACCCGGTGTTTTTGTTTGTCCGGTTCATGGAGTGCCATTGGAACAAAGTTCTCTGACACAGAAAGCAAGTTCCTGGATGGATTTATATCCGGCGGATTACTGGTTGTCTGATACAGAAGCGAGAAAGGAGACAATTTCTTATGATGAACTGCGGCTTGCTACAGACTCTAAGTGGATGATGGAAAATGGGTGGAATACAGAAATAAAGATGCATTCGTTACTCGAAGGTTTAACAACCTGGCAATTTGAACAGGCTGAAGCTCAAACAAGGCGATTCACAAGTCAGCGTAATGCAAAAAATGAGACCATTTACCATATTCTATTGGCGAATATTAAAGGGAAATCAATTGCTGATTTTATGATACAGCATGAAATTATGGAAAACTAATGTCCGAAAGGGACTCGAAATTATTGGCTTTTAATGTACTTTATTATGAACTTTTAATGTCCGTGTACAAATACGGAGATGGAATGGCTACTGCTTAAATCAGCCCCTGAGCCCCGTATGTTTCAGTCTGCTGTTTCAACCGCACAGGTCGCAAAATTTAGGTACACTCAATTAGCTAAAAAAACATCCGATAAAGATAAAACAACAAAACTCCGGGGAGGAAAGGATTGTATGTTTACATGGGAGAAGAAAATTTGGAAATTAATCTGTGACCATCTTCTGATTATCTTGATTATAGGAGCTACTTTATTATCACTCATTGCAAGATGGCCCATGAGATCATTCCTCAGTAATGATATGAAAAATTATTTACTCCTATGGTTTGAGCAAATAAAATCTCAAGGCGGCTTTTCTGCTTTGAAGGAACAGGTTGGGAATTATAATATCCCTTATCAGACGCTCATTGCTTTATTAGTGCATATGCCATTGGATCCAATATTATTGTATAAAATCAGTTCTTCAATTTTCGATTTTCTCCAGGCATATTTCCTTTATTTACTTGTAAGGGATATAACACAAGACAAATTGAAAGCTTGTCTGACTTATGCAATTGCTGTAAATCTTCCCACTGTTATGCTTAACTCATGTATCTGGGGACAATGTGATTCAATATACACCTGTTTTTGTATTCTTTCATTATATTTTTGTTTTAAGGAAAAGTATTCTTGGTCGTTCATTTTCATCGGTGTAGCTTTTTCTTTTAAATTGCAGACTATCTTTTTATTACCCTTTCTGTTATTCATGTATGTGTATAAAAAACAGTTTTCCTTTATCCAATTATTGTGGATTCCACTTGTTATGCTTATTATGAGCCTAGGCGGGCTGTTACAGGGGCGGCCTATAGATTCCATTATTAAAATATATATAAATCAGGTATATGACAAACCGGAAATGTCATTAAATTACCCCTCTCTTTGGGCTTTGATGATAAACAACAGAACAACTGAGTTTTATCAGAATATGAGATGGTATGCGATATTGCTAACGGTTTTTATGCTATTATTTTTAACGATTATATTTCTATATCGAAGAAAAGAATATAGTAACAGAATTCTTCTTGAAATTTCCTTTTTAATGGTTTATATTTGTGTATTTACTCTTCCCGCCATGCATGAAAGATATGGCTATATGTATATTATTATAGGTTTAGCCATAATAATGTACCAAAGAAAGCTGATTCTGCCATATATAATTCTTTTGATAATGGACAACATAATATATGCTGACTTTTTATTTCAATTAAAACCGAATTGGCAGGTATTAGCTGTTATAAACGCATTATGCATAAGCGCAGTAATGTGGATCGTAATTAAGGATGCTTTGAATAACGAAATCCCAATTCGCGGTACTATAGCAGCTTATCGATAGCATTTACCGGGTTCTTTCTGGGTCTGCCTCTTGGTCTTTTCGGTTTGGCTTCCACGGATTCCTTCTTTTTCCGACCGCGTTTTTTCGGTTCCGGCTTCGGAACTGGTTTTGATAA
>JAILKH010000193.1 GCA_024693925.1 Lachnospiraceae bacterium
AAGAAAGCGGTAGAGGATGAATTTAAAGAGAATCCTTTCTTTAAGGCGATTCGCTTATCATATGTTGCATCTGCAAAAGATAAGTACTATACATATTTGTTGAATTGTATACGAAAAGAAGAAGTCGCTGATATTTTCCACCCATTCTACAGAAATACAACAGTAGTTTCTGATGTGGTTGATATTGTGACATATTTTGCTTTTGAATGGGATAAATATGAGCCGACATTTCTTAATGTTGCAGGAAAAGAACTGGTTAGTCGAGTGAGAATGGCTGACGAATTAAATAGGTTCCTTGGTGGAAAACTAAAGTATACTATTTCTATGCCGGGCGAAGAGTTTTTCACAAACCGTCCACGGATAACTCAGATGCAAAGTTTGTATATGAGTAAATATGGAATAGTTGAGGATAACTCATTTACAGAAAAGATAGTAAAAGAATTAAAGGAGATTGAATTATGAAGGCATTGATCACAGGTATTACAGGTATGGTGGGTTCTCATCTTGCAGATTTTCTGTTGGAAAACACCGATTGGGACGTTTATGGTGTTTGTCGTTGGAGAAGTCCTATGGATAACGTGAGTCACCTTCTTGATAGGGTAAATAAGAAAGATAGGGTTTTCTTTGAATATGCGGATCTCAATGACCAGATGAGTCTTATTAATGTTGTTAATAACATTAAACCTGATTATGTTTTCCACTTAGCTGCTCAGTCATATCCACAGACAAGTTTTACAGCACCTATCGATACACTTAATACCAATATACTTGGGACTTGCAGATTACTTGAAGCTTTCAGACTTGCAATGCAAGAAGATAAGAATTACAAACCCGTAATACATGTATGCGCATCTTCTGAGGTTTTCGGTCGTATACCTGCAGATAAGAAGCCTGAGGAAGGTATTAATGAAGAGTGTGCATTCCATCCGGCAAGCCCTTATGCTATTTCTAAGACAGGCACGGATTTGTTGGGACGATACTATGCAGAAGCTTACGGAATGACAGTAATGACTACTCGCATGTTTACACACACGGGGCCTCGCCGCGGTGATGTATTCCATGAGTCTACATTTGCAAAGCAGATTGCCATGATTGAAGCAGGACTTATTGAGCCCAAGGTTATGGTTGGTAATCTTAAGAGCCTTAGAACATATGCCGATGTTCGTGATGCGGTAAGAGCCTATTATATGCTTGTAACAGTTAATCCGATTGCTGGAGAATATTACAACATAGGCGGATCTTACACATGTGAAGTCGGGGACACACTGAATACACTGATTTCTTACAGCACAAGAAAAGATGATATTGAGGTTGTAACTGATCCAGAGAGACTTCGTCCTATTGATGCAGATCTTCAGGTTCCGGATTGCAGGAAGTTTAAGGCACACACAGGATGGGAGCCGGAGATTAGCTTTGAACAGACTATGCATGATCTTCTTGATTATTGGAGAGAAAGAGTTGGTAAGGGAGAGACTTTCTTAACTCGATAAAATTGTGGATACGGGAGGAAATTACATGGCCCTAGATCGCATGCCGTTTATGAATACGTATGTTGACAATATAACTGAAGAGCAAGCCATTAATTATATAGAAAACTGCATCATCAATCGAAAGATAGGCCATGTTATCACTCCCAACGTGGATCAGATTGTTCGTATTGAGAGAGATTCATATTTCAAAAAAATATGTGATAATGCCGAACTACTTTTGGTTGATGGTCATCCGCTTATGTGGATTGCAAAATGGTATGGAAAACCCATAAAGGAAAAAATATGTGGATCAGATTTGGTTCCACATTTGTGCGAGTTGGCAAGTAAGAAGGGATATCGAGTATTCCTTTTGGGGGCAGCTGAAGGTGTTGCTGCAAAAGCCGCTAAGATTTTGGAACAAGATTTTCCTGGGATAATAATTGCGGGAACGTATTCGCCTCCGTTTGGTTTTGAAAAAGATGAAGATGAATTACAAAGAATAAATACCATGCTCAAAGAATCAAAGTCAGATTTATTGTTTGTTGGCATGGGTGTTCCGAAGCAAGACATATTTATATATGAGAACATGCATAGATATCAGATTCCAATGTCATTTTCTATAGGAGCGACTATAGACTTTATCGCAGGAGAGCAGAAAAGAGCGCCTCGTTGGATGACTGATCATGGAATAGAGTGGATATATCGATTGTTCTGCGACCCTAAGAGAATGTTTAAACGGTATATAATTGATGACATGAAGATTTTCAAACTAGCGTGGAAATACAGGAAAGGATAAATAGTATGGAATTAAAGAACCAGAATATTCTATTCTTTTCAAGGTCTACACAACACGGCGGTACCGAAAATGTAGTCCTGCAACTATGTGAGATATTTCATCCTCTTGTTAATAAAATAGTCGTGCTCTCGGCAGATGGATTTTCGTCTGAAAAGTTAAAGCCATTTGGTATTAAGCATTATTCTATTCCGGATATTGCGAGCAAAGCACCTTCTACAATCATATCGGTTGCTAAGACGCTTAAAGAAATAGTAAAAAAGGAACAAATTACTGTTATTCACACGCATCATCGTATGGCAGCTTTTTATGTAGGGATAACAGGGTTATATAGGAAATGTAAATTTATAAACACAAGTCATAATACTTTTTTTAATAGCCGTGCATTAACACGATATGCATATAAGAAAGCTTCATTGATTGCATGCGGAGAGATGGTAAAGAAAAATTTATATGATGTGTTTGGATTAAGCGATGTGACTGTGATTCACAATGCGGTAAAACCATTTACCGATGAAATAGTGATAGATCAAGAATTACTAAAAGATAGAGAAAGCGGCAAGTATTTAATAGGCAATATTGGGAGGCTTTCTGAGCAAAAAGGCTTTGAATACTATGTTAGGGCAATTCATGCCGTAGTGGAAAAACATCCTGAAGCACAATTTTATATCATTGGTTCAGGTGAGGACGAGGAAAAGCTGAAGGTGTTGAGCGCCGGACTTCCGGTGAAATTTCTTGGATACAGAACCGATATTCAGAATCTAATGTCTCAACTTGATCTTGTAGTACTTTCTTCATTGTGGGAAGGGTTACCGTTAACACCTATTGAGGCATTCTCTGTTGGAAAGACAATAGTTGCTACAGGTGTTGATGGAACACTTGAGATAGTTCAGGATGGAGAGAATGGGTTAATTGTTCAGCCAAGAGATGAAAAACAGCTTGCAGAAAAAATAAAGTGGCTGATTGAGCATCCAGAAGAAAAAAGAGTAATGGAAAATAAAGCAATAGAAACATTTGACACAGAATTTTCCTTTGACATTCTTGCTCAATCATATGCTGATTATTATAGGAGTTTGTAAATGGAAAGCTATCAAATAAAAGTACAAGATGGCAAGACGTTTAGAGAATATACAGATGAGGGCAAACGTATCTACCATAAGAGTATGGGAAACGATATGAGCAAGCTACACAAAGCAGTTTACTATGCAGTTACGCTTTGGGGGAACAGAGTAATAAATAAGCTTCCCAGTAGACATATTAGAAAGTGGTTTTATCAGCTGCTTGGAGCAAGGTTTGGCGAAAACTGTTTTCCTTGTAGAAGAGTTGAGATATTGCTTCCTAAAGGATTGGAACTAGGAGATAGAGTGGCAATCGGTTGGTTTGCCGAGTTAGATGCAAGGGGTGGAATTGCAGTTGGTCATGACACTAACATTAGTTCCCATGCAAAACTGATTACGGGTTCACATGATATTGATGATCCCGATTTTAAAGCGGATTTTTTACCAATACATATCGGACACCACTGTTGGATAGGAACTGGTGCAATGATATTGCAGGGAGTAAATATTGGAGATGGAGCTGTTGTAGCCGCCGGCGCAGTGGTAAATAAAGACGTTGATGCGTGGACGGTTGTCGGAGGTGTTCCGGCTAAAGTATTAAGGAAAAGAAATGATAAAGTGGATTATAAAACGGGCAAGCCACCGATATTTTACTAAAACTTACCATACGTGAAATACAGTATGCTCCTTGAGGATTCAATATTTTAGCTAATGAAATAGTTTATTCAACCTTAGCCATGATAGCTACATGCAGCACAGCATACCATGCTCGAAACTATCGATGGATACATCTATTTGTACACCGGTGACGGTGAAGTTTATGTGAACACTATCAAATGCGTCGTTCAGTATTATATTTAATACATGGGCAAATGTTATATTTGTAATCTCATCGACAAGGAAATAATCTTCACAAGCATTTACATATTCGCATGATTGTATATAAACATCTTTATTTGAAAAATAAGGAGACTGAATAAATGAATTCAAAACTTTGGATAGTTGGATTTCTGTCTTTTACAATTGTTCCATTATCAATTGTCGCATCGTGGGTTGTTAAGGTCGATCCTTTTTTTCATTATCATATGCCATATACTCAAACATACTTCTATGAATTGTATAATCAACGAAGCCAAAATAATGGGATATCACGCAATTTTGATTATGAGGGCCTTATAACTGGCACATCGATGGTTGAGAACTTTAAGACAACTGATGTTGAGAAGGTGTTTGGATATAAGTTCGTAAAAGTTCCGTATTCTGGTGGAACTTATAAAGAGATCAACGATAATATTAAGCTTGCGTTAGATCATAATCAGGAATTAAAAGTGGTTATTCGCGGATTGGATATGATGAAATTTATTGAAGAGAAAGATGCAATGCGCTTTGACCTGGGAGAATATCCTACATACCTCTATAACGAAAATCCTTTGGATGATGTTAAGTATGTTTTTAATAGGGACATTATATTTAAAACAGTTTATGGTATGGTAACAGCAAATAATGAAGAGGGATTTACACCAGGAATAACTTCTTTCGATTCATATTCGAATTGGATGGAAAGATTTACATTTGGTGTAAATGCTGTGTTTCCGGAAGGTATAACTGTAACGAAACATTCGATTGAGCAGGTTGATATATCGGAAGAAGAAAAAAAGAGCTAATAGGAAATATTAGACAGAATATAACAAGCATTGCAAAGGAAAATCCAGATGTTACATTTTACTATTTTTTTACACCATATAGTGCAGCTTGGTGGCAAATGTTAATTAATGTGGGGATATTTAATAAACAACTTCAGGCCGAGCAGATTGTAATCGAAGAAGTTTTGAAGGTAGATAATATTAAGCTTTTCTCTTTCAACAATATTGCCGATATTACGACTGATTTAAACAATTATAAGGATAACCATCACTATGGCGAATGGATAAATAGTTTATTGATAAGATATATGAAGGACAATTTATACCTATTAACGAAGGATAATTACCATGATTATTTGCAGAAAGAAAGAGATTTCTACTGGAATTACGATTATGATAATTGTTTTAAAGAACAAGAAGACTATGAAAGAGATTATTATTCAGAAGCATTATTGAATGAAAGAATAAACGGTGTCCATCCTTATAGGATTAGTCAAGAAAAAATTGAAGAATCAGAAATCAGCAACGCACGTATTATTAAAAATCAACATGGGGGACAATTTGGCATTCTTTGTAAAGGTACTCTTAGTAGAAATTCAGAAAGTTGTTTGTCTGTTCCTGATTATATAAGACAGAATGATGAATTTGAGGGCGTGAAATTGTCAGTTGAGAATATAGATGATTACAAATACTTAGTGATGTATGGAAAAAAGATTGCTGATAATGGTCAACCCAGCATCTATATTTATGATGAAAGTGGAATGGTTGTATCGCAATATGCAGTTGATTATTCAGATTTAGATGAAGAATGGCATCAGTATTTGATTGATATATCTTCTTTAAAAGGGTGTGTGAACATACTGCTTCAAGGGGGATATATAGATTCTTCTGGAAGCACTAATTCGGAGTTTATTTTCAGTGATATATCACTGTATTAGGGAATGTGATTTAGATTTTCAACTGCTTTATGTTTGCTAGGATATTATCTATAGGGGGGAGATAAACAGTGCAGTTTAATTCTTTTATATTCATATTAGCTTTTTTGCCTTTTTTTCTTATTGCGTATTATGTTGGGAATAAATTAAGTGTTAAAAGCGGGCGATGGATTATTGTTTTTGCTGGCTTAGTATTTTATTATCATGCTGGCCTAGAATCTTTTATAACAATTTTACTTAGCTCAATAATAAACTATTTCTTCGTATTAATGTTGAAGTCTGTTCATAAAGCTTCAAGAGCAATACTATCATTGTCTATATCTTTTAATGCAATCTTGCTTCTTTTCTATAAATATGTTAGTTATGTGGTCACGACGACAAATGTTGATTCTTTAACTTCAGATGTAACGACAAATGCCTTCCCACAGAATATTGTTATTCCATTGGGAATAAGTTTTTTTACTTTTCAGCAAATAATGTATGATGTTAGTGTGTATAAAGGTGAGATAGAAAAGGTTGACATCTTAGATTATGCAGCATATATTATGTTTTTTCCTAAAATGATAATGGGGCCTTTGGTTGAACCTAAGGATATTTTGTCGCAGATTAATAATTCGGAAAAAAGAAAAATAAATTTCAACAACATCGCTAGCGGATTAAAGTTATTTAGTTTTGGTTTATTAAAAAAGCAGATATTTGCAGATACATTTGCAAGAGGAGTTAAGTGGGGATTTGGATGGGGGTATTCAAATATTGACGTTATAACTTCAACAGATATGATTTTGACCATGCTATTTTATACATTTGAAATCTATTTTGATTTCAGCGGGTATACGGACATGGCTATGGGGATTTCAAAAATGATCAATATAGAATTGCCTATTAATTTTGATTCTCCATATAAAGCGGTTTCTATAAGAGATTTTTGGAAGAGATGGCATGTTTCGCTGACACATTTTTTTACCAAGTATTTATATTACCCTTTAGGAGGGAATAGAAAAGGTAAAATACGAACTTATATAAATGTTATGATAGTTTTTCTTGTCAGCGGGTTATGGCATGGCGCTAACTATACTTTTATTTTGTGGGGAGGAATATATGGGTTACTGCAAGTGTTAGAACGCATTTTTGATAAATATCTTATAAGACTATCAGAGGTGGTGCGTTGGTTTTATACATTCAGTGTTGTTAATATACTTTGGCTGCTTTTTCGATCGGAATCCATAGAACAATGGTACAATATACTATGTAAAATCGTAAAGTTTCAAAGCACAGAAATAAGTGTTGGATTAATGGAATCATTTATTTTACCTGAAACGCCATTGTTGTTCCGCGTTCTACACTTGACGAGAGTTGATGGTAGTGTAAGGGGATTTAGCATGATTCTCTTCATAGTTATAAGTTTTATTATTTGCTTAGTGCCAAATAATAACTATAAAACTAAAGAACGAAGAAGTATCATGGATATGGCATTGGCAGCAGCAGCTTTTATGTGGGGATTTTTATGTTTATGTAATGAATCTGTGTTTGTATATTTTAATTTTTAACATATACATTGCAAATGTGTGCGAAATAGTTATATTAAGATGGAAGGAACCAAGGTATGAGCAACTATCAAACGTTCAGTTTTTGCCGGCCTAAAAGTTGATTATGTACTGTTTGATACATGTTTTTCTACATTTGCGCGGCTTATATATAAAGGGGCTCGGATTTGATTTCATAGTGATGGTTTGTAAGAGTTTCAAATCAAATACGCTTACTATGTCAAGTGAATATTGTCATCGTATTTACTCGATGTACACTGATAGTGATTGTTGGACGAAGGGAATAACGCCCATTTCACTTATGGGAACATTTAGTATTATTGAATAATTGGAGAGAAAAATGAGAGTAGGGATAGCATCCTGTTATTATAATAGAAATTATGGAAGCATGCTACAAGCTTATGCAACGCAGAAAATAGTTGAAAAGCTTGGACATGAAGCAGTGACGATTCAGTGTTTACAGCCAATAAACTATATGACACAAAGTAAGGCTAGATATTATTTTCATAAGCTTTGTAGTCTCGATATAGTAAAGTCAAAAATCAGACAATATAAAGGGAAAAATGATGCAGCAAATAATAGCGATTATTTGAGCAATTTAGTTATTCGGAATGAAAAGTTTGATGACTTTTATAAGAAATACATCAATCTTTCAGAACTTAATAAAACAAGAGAAGATTTAACGCGACTTTCATCAACCATGAGTGCTGTGGTAGTTGGTAGTGATATGCTATGGCACCCTATTAATATTGAACATGATTATTTCACTCTGACTTTTGTGCCTGAACCTGTTAAACGAATATCTTATGCAACAAGTTTTGGCACAACATTTATTCCGAAGTACCAAAGAAAACAGGCAAGGGATTTTCTGGACCGTTTCAGTGCTATTTCGGTCAGGGAGCAATCAGGGGTAAAGGTTTTAGAAGAATTGGGGGTTAATAAATCTGCTAAGGTCGTTTTAGATCCGACATTGTTGTTTACCGCTGATGAATGGATGACCATTCAAGAACAGAGCGCTATAGTTAAAGATAAGTATATTTTTTGTTATTTCTTGGGAGTAAACCAAGAACATAGAAGAATAGCCAAAGAGCTAAAAGCAAAGACTGGTCTTAAGATTGTAACCTTGCCTCATATGGATGAATATGTCCCGGATGATGAAAGTTTTGGAGATTATCAGTTGTATAAAGTAGGGCCTTCAGAGTTTGTAAATTTAATCAGAAACGCAGAATATGTATTAACTGATTCATTCCATGGAACGTGTTTTTCCATCTTAAATCATAAGAAATTTTTGACTTTTAATAGGTTCCAGGCAGGGAATACACAGTCAACAAATACTCGTATTGATTCATTATTAGGAATGATGGATCTTTCTGGTAGGAGAGTTCAGGGATATTTTTGTGCGGATGAATTGTTTTCGTTAATCGAAGAAGATATAGAATACAGCACAGTAGATATAAGACTTGACGAAGAGAGGAAAAAAGCTGAGGAATTTTTAATTGAAGCATTAAAATAATGATATTGTAATGGCATATAGGTGTAGGAGTTATGATAAGTGTAGTTTTACCGGTTTACAATGTTGAAAAATATTTACCTGAATGTCTGGATTCTTTGATTAATCAAAGTTACAAAGACATAGAGATAATAATTGTTAATGATGGCTCGACTGATAATAGTGAGGCAATATGTAGAGAATATGCGTTAAAGAATAAAAATATCAAATTGTATACTAAACAAAATGCGGGTTTGGGCTATGCAAGAAATACCGGAATAGAGCACGCTAATGGAGAGTACGTACTTTTTTTGGATTCTGACGATGTTTTTAAAAAGGAATTAGTTGAGAATCTGGTTGAAGGTATTGATGAAAATAGAATTGATACTTGCGTTGGGGGATTTGAAAGGATTTCTGAGGAGGGAAAAGATATAGGATCCTATGGAAAAGCTGATATAGCCGAGTATTGTGGTGATGAAATTATGGAGAATCTTTTACCTAGATTATTTGGGAGTTCTCCTGATAAGCAAGACGGTATAGTTATATCAGCATGTAATACCTTATATAGCATGAAAATCATAAAGATAAATAATCTACGTTTTGAATCAGAGCGAGAATACACTTCAGAAGATTTATTTTTTAACCTTGAGTATTTTAAATATTCTACAGGAGTCAGATTTAATGGATGTAGAGATTATTTATATAGGATAAATCCAACTTCATTATCCCATAAGTACCGGCAGGATAGATTTGAGATGAAGCAAAAAATATATATTGAAGGATGTAAGCGTCTTAAAAATGCCGGAATATATGAAAATACAAAGTATAGATTTATGAAGTATTATCTTATTGGAATGAAACTTTGTATTAGACAAGAGATTCCTAAAGTCTCTGGGAAAACATATCATAAATGTATAAATAGTATACGCACGATTTGTTCAAATGCCATTCTTAAAGAAATAATTCAAGAATATCCGGTTTCAAAACTTAGAATAAAGCAGAAGCTTTTTGTATTTCTTCTAAAGTATAGATGTGCTAACATTCTTTGCTTTTTTTCAATGTTGGGTACTATGGAGTAGGGATTATGATAAATTTTGATGTTAAAGAGAATTGTTGTGGATGTGGGATATGCACCACAATATGTCCAACCAAATCGATAAAGTTTGTGACTGACGAGATGGGATTTGAAAGAACCGAAGTTAACATAGACACATGTATTAATTGTTCACTTTGCGATGAACTATGTCCAATTCAGGGCAAAACTATAAAGAAAGAACCACAAGTAGGATATATAGTACAATGTAAAGATGAGCAAATTAGAATTGATAGTACATCAGGTGGGGCTTTTACACCGTTAGCAAAGAAAGTAATTGATAGCAATGGAGTGGTGTATGGCGTTATTATGCATGATAGAAAGGCACAACATGTTCGAACAACGAATATAAAAGATATTTCTTTAATGAGGAACTCTAAGTACACTCAAAGTAGTATGAGAAGAATACTTGAAGATCATAGTCTGGAACAAGACATTACTTCGGGAAGAAAAGTCTTGTTTTCAGGAACTCCATGTCAAGTAAATGGCATAAAGAATAAATATCGTAAGTATGATAATTTAATAACAGTTGAGGTCATGTGCAGGGAGGTGGTTTCACCACTTTTACTCTCTAAATATATTGACTATA
>JAILKH010000001.1 GCA_024693925.1 Lachnospiraceae bacterium
TAGCATCTATTTTTTTCATAGCGTCTACAACTGACAATCCCTCTGTCCCTATAAACTTTTCCTGTTCTTTTTGTTTCATACTCACTTCCACATCATATGCATTACATAACTGTTAGGAAATTCTGAATTTTGGAGTCCAAATCCCATCCTTTTTCTCAAACAACTCTTTATTTGCATGTTTATCCAAAACAGAGTCGAATTCTTCTTTTGTCATTTGATAATAATCACAGAATAATGAGATATTATTTTTGGGATACTCCCCATCGTACTTGTTTACATACTCTACTGCTTTTTTCCGAGACAGCCTTCCTGCTCGAATATCAATGCACGCATCCTGTAATCCTCTTCCGAAGCCAAACTTCAAATACATCATATATGTATGCAGTTCATAAAGAGGTGTGTCTAATTGACCAAAATCTGTGTATGTACCTGTATTTCTACATTCATGCTTTTTCATTCCGTAATGGTCACGCGCGAATTCAAAATGAGTATACGGATCCCATTTTTCATAATATGACCAATGTGCAACTCTTACCCCTGCTTTCTTAATATCTTCTTTGGAAGGAAACAACCACATTGACATTTCCCTTTCCGAATGATTTTTTACAAAGGAACGAGGGTCATTTCCTTCCGTATAAATCTTAATTGCATAGTCGGTATCATAATATGGTAAGTATCTTGTCTCCGTTGATCCCCCGTATTCTGTTTCTCCGTCTTCTCCAAACATTACAAGCGGTATTTTGAAATCCACAGCAAGACGAAACATTACAGAATTTAAACAAGAGGTCCAACTAAGCATAGGTCTTCCCTGTTCTACAAATCCGTATTTATTAATTTCTCTTGCAATCGCAGGATTTGGAGTTACCTTTATATTGTCAAATCCATAACTTAAAAAAGTAGCCATATTTTGCTGGATTAAATCTGTTTCAAGCGGAGGAGTGATCGTCACCGTAAGCACATTTAATTTAAACTCATTCTTCATCTTGTCTGC
Source organism: Lachnospiraceae bacterium (assembly GCA_024693925.1). GTDB lineage: Bacteria > Bacillota > Clostridia > Lachnospirales > Lachnospiraceae > UBA2868. The sequence goes on from JAILKH010000001.1 coordinate 992, forward strand.
AACATAAGTAGAATCTTTTCCTCCACTTGCCGGAACTATGCAGTCATATCTGCCAACTCCTCTAATTTCGTCACATAAAGTCTTTAATTCGTTTTGGCGTACATTCCAATCTATTTCGTTCTTTTTAATATTGTCCCATTCGCATGCTGCGCATACCCCATTACTATCAAACTTTAAACGAGGTCTAGTATCCGGCATCACACATTTTTTACAAATTTTCATTTTTCTTTTCCTCCCTTTAAAAATTGTTATATTACTTTTCTACTCAATACTCCGACACATCACATTATCACAATCCTCTACTAAACCATCTAAACAGTTTCCTTTCAAACACCCCAAAATGATATATTACACCATAAAACCACAACGCAAAGCCTGATGACTTCAGCATATCCCTCAAATAAATATAACTACTGTCAAACATTATCTTTGTCTTCCACTCCCATTTACTGTTAGATTTGTTCATAGATGTACAGCCAAGGTGAACAATGGGATTTTTCATCAGGACAGCCATATTATATCCTTTTTCACGTAGCTGATACGCAATAAAATTTTCCTCATTATAAAGAAATGTTTTCTCGTAGAACCCGCCTATTTCTTCAAATGCTGTTCGCCTAAGCATTATAAAACAGCTAATAAGTACATCCGCATAAAAAACATCGTGCTTCACAGCTTCATCAACATCATAATACCATAGAAAATTTTTCTTATGTTGGTTTAATCTGGTATAAACCGGCATCACGCTCTTCACTGTCGTCCAATAGGTTGGCATCTTCCATGCAAAATCCCTTGCATAGTCCTTTTCCTTTGTAAGCTCCATTGGACACGTCCCCCCCACCTGTGGATTCATGTCAAGAAACTCTATCATGTCTGTGATGCTTTCCGGTGTAACTATCACATCAGGATTCGAGAATAGATAATAATCTACATCCGGACACACTTTCTTCACATATTCCGCTCCAAAATTATTGCCTTTAGCAATACCATCATTTGCCCTCGTCCGTATCACATGAACATGACCTGCCTCAAGCACTTTAAGTTTTTCGAACGAATCATCCGGAGAACAGTTATCCACTATCACTATTTCATCAAGTACATTTTTATCCTTTATAGAATTAACAAGATCTATTGCTGAATCACTGTCTCCATATACTAATATTATTATTGCTGACTTACTCATCGGTACTCCTTACAACTCTTTTATTTCTTTTCTTTCCAAACAATATCATAGGCGCATACGGTATCACAGAGATTACCTTTACTCCCATATAGCACACGACACATATTATAATACCTTCTATGATATTTATAAATAAATGGTGTTGTATCGATGCCAGATAATTCATCATCAAGGTATTGGCAAATGTCTGAAGGATGTATATTCCACTTGTATTCATTCCAACATTCCTTAGAATTATCCACTTCTCCGTTGGCCCCAAAAGACAAACCATATATATAAGAATCCCACTTCCAACTAAACCAATTAAAACTCTATATATATCCCACAGCAATATGGATATCCAATTTTCTCTTCCCAGTAAAGTCCATCCGGAAACATAAATGTATGATTCCCTTCGAAAGAATATGAATAGTAATACGAACACAAAAACGAATACGGCCAAAATCATATATTTCCTTATTCCCTCAAAATTCACGTTCTCCAAATTAAGCTTAGCTGCACAAATTCCAATCAGAAATGATATATACATAAACTTATGTAATGAAAAATTGAAATCATCCGGTGTAATGAATGATAGCAATATCACCGCTGAATGAAGGCATACCCTCATCTTTTTGCTTTTTGTAATATTTTCCACAAATGAGCATACAATAGTAGCCCACCATACAGACCATAGAAACCAAAATCCTTCGATACAAAAAGAAAGATATGACATCACATCAAATGAGCCATTCTTTACCACGGACATTAGTGTCAACAATGTTTGCCATACAAATACAGGTAAAAGCAGGCGCATCGTTCGACTCTTAATAACCATTAAAAACGTTTTCCCAGATGACGTCTTCGCAAACAGAAATCCGCTTATGATCATGAAGAGCGGCATGTGAAACGAGTAAATAAGCTTGAATACTACGTCGTCAAAAAATAACTGATTACGATTGTACTCAGCTCCGCTTCCACATTGAATTGAATGACCAAGGATTACAAGAAATATCGCTACCCCTTTGATAATATCCAGTCTATCGTAATGCTTCTTATTCTCCATGATATTTCGTCAACTCTTCTACAATGTTCCTTACATTTTCATCGGTAAGCTCTTCGTCAGTAAACGCTCTATATCCTTCAGGTTCAACTTTTGTATAATCAATCCTTAAAAGTTCCTCTATTATTTTCTCGGAAAACCTTTTCTTTTTTACACAGTTTCCAATCCATACTGAATAGGGCGGGACATCCTTAGTCACAATACTTCCGGCAGCAATTACGCTCCCCTGCCCTATTGTCACACCTGATAAAATAATTACGCCAAATCCTATCCATACATCATCTTTTACCACAATAGGTCCTCTGCATATTCCATCTGTTTTTTCATAGAAAACCTTTTCCGCAAATGGATACGTCGATGTATGCTTATAATTGTGCTCACCACCCATCACAAAATGAACCTCTCCGGCTATTGAGCAGTAATCACCTATTT
>JAILKH010000008.1 GCA_024693925.1 Lachnospiraceae bacterium
ATCTGTCCGCAGCCGCTCTGGAAAAGGGTGTACTTAGGAATATCATTCCTTTTGACTCGACATACTGTTTTAATTTCCATTCCTGTTCCTCTGACAACGCACATCTTTCCATAACTTCATATATAGATACATCAGTATTACCGGGAATGACCTTCTTTGCAGCATGACTCATCTCATCTTCCACCACATGTGTCTGATGCTTTATTAGTTTTGCCCCTGCTCTGTATGCCGCATCAACTATAAGTTTCGCCACCTCCAGCGATCCTTCGTGATTAATACCCATTTCGGGAATAACAACCGGTTCTTTTCCAATTCCTATTTCTATATCTCCAATACTAAACTCTGAGAACATACACTCTCCATTTTAATTCCCATATAATCATTTCGCATTAAACCCAATATTGTTATTTGATACCTTTAAATTGGTTCCCTTTTTAACCCCATTCTCTCATCCCAAAACTCTCTATAATTTTCGTCAGTCATATCTGTAAGCATCTCTACATAATAATCTCTTAACCGCGGCGATCCTATGAGAACCTTGTCTGCGTTTACAACAGCCGGCTGTTCTACCAGCTCTCTGATTGCAGCATAAGAAATATCCTCTTTAGACTCCGGCGGATCAGGCTCAAGATAGGGTACAAATACCAGTTTGTCTGTATATTCTTTCAGTCTGTCAGAGTAAAATTGTTTTGGAATTGCAAGTATTCCACTGTGTCCGTCATAAGGAAATTGGATCACAATTACATCAGGGCGCTTCCTTCCAAGCATATAATCTTCCTGCCTTACAATCCTCCCTGAAAGCTCTGGTTTTTTTTCAAACTCATCTATATCAGATTGTAATCCCACTACATTTTTTGTATAACCAAGATAACTATACGGAACTACAATAATCCTTACAGAATTATTCTCATCGGCAATAGCTCTGTCATAAACTTCTTTTATTGAATCCCACCATGAAGCCTTACATAACAGGAATACCACATCTTTCTTTGATGACATGCTAAGTTTCTCAATCTGTTTCTCGTAATCTATAAGCATATCATCAAGCCTGTTTTTTGAATCGGTATCCCAGTTAACAGACACTTCATAAACCACCTCGCAGTATTGCTCAAGTGTCCGAACCGCTTGTGTGCCATCCCCATACTTACCTTCAACTGCATTCCCCATGACCATAGCCGCTTTCTGACACGCTTCTAATAGTGGAATTATTTCATCAGTTCCTTGCTCAGATATTTTCTTGTTAATAGTATTATGAACAGAACATATCGAATTGATCATTTCTTTGTGTTCACGCAAAAAAGTCATTCTGGTTCTTTTAAAATCAAATTCATCTTTTTTAAAGAAAAACCTCGTGGGATCAGTACAAGTATTATCACGATACAATTTTTCCTGAGCTCTATAAAGAGGAAATCCGTGGGTGGCATTCCCTCTTACCGGTTTCAAGTAATCTCCATAACACGCCTGTAAAACATCATGATATTGCCTTGGAGCTCTGACAGTTGTCGTTTCAAATTTCACGCTTTCCCAATTATCAAACCAGGAACGCTTATACAAACAATCGGCAAACACAACCCAAGTATCCATTATCGCAATTTCCTTAGAACTTTCTCTGTTTGCTTCCTGCGCAATTCTTTCGAAGAGTAATATCAGATCCTTGAGAGTATTTTTCTTATCTATAACAATATCGTTTTCCTGCTGTATCTGCTCAACTCTTTTTTCTATTTCCTTATCATCTATACTTTTATCTCTTATTCCTGCAAACGTATAAAGAACAAGAGAAGCCCGCATCATTCTTTTCTCTTCTTCTTGAATATTCTCATAAATCCTGTCATATTGATAAATATCTACCCCAACAACATATGGGCATCCATAGAATTTACCTAACCGTTCTGAAGAATATGACATATAAGAGCTATTGACAATCCTCCCAAAAGCATTATCAAACTTTTCATCTGAAGAAGATAAAATTCTGAAACCATCCGGTAGTTCTTCCCTGGCATATGTCAGAAAGCGATAATAATCATCTCGAAACATCGCTATGTCAATATCATCATCCCATGGTATAAATCCCTTATGTCTTATAGCACCAAGTAATGTTCCTGCTTCCGCATACCACTTGATGTTGTGCTTCTCACATATTTTATCAATTTCCGAAAGAACAACAAGCTGAGCAGCCCAAAAACGTTTCATACTCTCTGACACAAAAAAACCATCTCTTACCTCATCACAAAAATAATCTAACGGGAAATCCAGATCCTGTAATGTAGTCATTTTAATCCTCCATGATCATTTATACATCATCTATTAAATATGATAACCTTCTTCGTAAAGATATTATAATTGTCGTAATGTCGCACCGGATAATACAATATTACATTCTAAAGCATTATTCTTATTAAATTATAAATTTTTAAAAAAAAGTTATCAAGTGCGACTAATACTGGTTCTTCACAAAACCTTCCATTCGTAATAAAATATATTATGTTATATCATATGGTGCCAAAATATGGTTTTGACACTTGCATCTTTCTTATATTTCTAATTTGAGTTCTGAAAATAGCAACTTAAGACATCTGTTTTATCTTTATTTTGAAGGGAGTAATAGAATGCTCGAAACATATCTGGAACCAATATATAAAAAAGCATTACTGATTTCAGATTTTGAAGAGAGTATCAAACTGCTTCAGCAATATCAGTATACTCTTGCGCAGCAAAAATATAATGCTGCTATAAGCCAGGTAGAATCTTTCCTTCCGGAATTATCTGGCGAAAATGCATCCCTCGCTGAACGCATTCTTACTTCCGCGTTGAGAATAGCTAAACTATGGAATGATGGTTCCTCTGCTTCCGGGGAGATTGCTTCTCATCTTGTCCCTTTGATGTACGAATATATGTCTTACTTCACCGGTATAGATGTTGTTGATGGCAATTATCAACTAAAGAGCACGGATTCCGGTTTTCTTACACTTATTGATACGTCCCACAACATTACATTTCATGATATTCATAATCCTATGACACAAGCTTCCGTACTCGCTGATTCGATATATTCTCCTGCCAACAGCGAGATTCATATTCTGGGATGCGATCTTGGATATCTTCCTTATATGCTATACGTGAAATCATTTGGAGCTCTGAAAATTGTGATATATGAAGATGACACAAGAGTCATTAACTATGCTTGGCAGTTTGGTGTTTTATCATGGATCCCGGAAGACTGCCTGAATATTATAAGTAATGATGATCCCATTATGCTTGCAAAAAAATTCCTTGACTTTTTAAATAAAAATGAAACCAGAGTTGATAACGGCAGTATATCTATGCATATTAACCATTGGAAAACCATTTATTATAAATCTTTAGGAACAGATATAATAGAAAATCAGTCTCAGCTCTTTGCATTTGAGAGAGAGAAATTCCAATTATGCGTCATTAATATGATGAAGAATTATAGCAGATCCCATATTACTTTTGACCTGATTAAAGAGAAGTATATTCAAAAAGAATGGGTAATTGTTGCAGCCGGACCTTCATTGGATTACTGTACTAATTTCATAAATGATTCCAAAGGTAAAAAAGGAATAATAGCAGTAAATACAGTTATAAAACGGCTTGCAAAGGAAATGATCACACCCGATATCATCGTTGCTGCAGATTCGCGTAAGCAACTTTTAGATCACCTTTCCGGTTATGAACAGTTTACCAAAAATATTTCCCTTATTGCAGATGAAACAACCTTTTGGCAATACATAGCTAACTATCTTGGAGATATTTGTCTTGTTCCAACTCCAAATGGTAAAGGATTACCACTTTCAAACCCTGACGGAGCTGAATTATGGGAAATATATGGAACCGTATCATCATTGGCATTAGAAACAGCCA
>JAILKH010000038.1 GCA_024693925.1 Lachnospiraceae bacterium
TAAGCAGCGTAAGCAGGAGATAGATGGAAATATCATTGTTGTATATAAACCGGTTGCAGAGGTTACATCTAAGAATAAATCTGCATTACAGTTTTTGGATTTAATGTCTATGATTGACAAGTATAGTGAGATTTCCGGACAGGAATTTTCTTCAAAGCTAAAAGAATATGTTAAAGCTGTCGGGGTGGATTTTTCGATTGTAAAAGAATATTTGTCATTATATCCGGATAAAGTATATCGAAATATTTATGAGGGAGGCTTGATGGGTGAGCTGGTATAGAGATTATAAAGAACAATGGAAAGAGATTATTGAGACGGTAGCTGCTGAAGAGCATCATACGACACAGATGGTTGAGAAAGATACAATCCAGTCGATGATTTTGTTTGGTATTTCTCAAAGTGATCTCCCTTTTGTATTTAAGGGAGGGACTTCTTTATCAAAGGCGTATGGACTCATTGATAGGTTTTCAGAAGATATCGATTTGTCTATGAATCGCAAGCCAACCGAAGGTGAAAAGAAGCAGACAAAGAATTTGATTCTGAACTTAGCGGAGAATTTAGGCCTGATTCTAACTAATCCAGAGGATATACAATCGCGCCATAGCTACAATAAATATGTGTTCAAGTACGCATCATTCTTTAGTGAAATACCTTTGGAGCTAATTGTTGAAACAAGCTTTTATCAGGATGTTTATCCGGCAGAGACTCATGATGTTTATAGCTTTGTGGGAAGATTCTGCGAAAAGAATGGAATTACTCTTCCTATTCCATTTGATGAAGCGAAGATAAGTATGCAGGTGCAGTCCTTGGAGCGAACATTTATTGACAAGGTATTTGCTGTTTGTGATTATCGTATTCAAAATATGATGGATCGAGACTCGAGACATTTATATGATATTGCGAAGCTGCTTCCTGAGGTTGAGATAACACCTGAATTGGATTCTTTAATTGACAGAGTGCGTGATGATCGTATGAAGTCTAAGAATAATCCATCAGCGCAGCTTGAATATAATATTCCAGATATGCTTAAGGAAATTATTTCAAGTCGATTCTATGAAGCGGATTATAACAATATCACGAAAAAACTTTTATATGAGGATGTGTCATATAAAGATGCAATTGAAAAGGGAATAGCTTTAGTGGCAGATATGGATATTTTCGAATATAAAAAATAGATGTTGCTTTGGTTGCGAGAACATAATAGAGCAACTTCTGGTCCAATGTACCAGAAGTGATGTAAGACAGGAGAAATCCTGTCTTATTTTTTTGCGTAAATTTCTGCAGATTCATGTTGAATCCTGCCCATATGTTTTTTGACAGGGTGAAAACAAGAAAATTTCAACCTGATTTAGTAATGGGCGATTTTCCAACCCAAATGAATGTTGAGAGAAAAATTTTGAGCTCGGTTTAGTAATGGGCGAAAAATCACCCCAAATGTAATACGAGAAGAAAAAACACGGAGGATTAATTCATGAATGTAGAAGAAACTATAAAGCACCTAGGAAATCACTGGGAGCTGTACAAGCTGGCAGCATATGAAGAATGCAGTTTTGATTATGCGAAGAGATATCTGATGGAAGAGTGCGGTAAACCTGAATCAACTGCCAGAGCAAAGATGAGTGCCTTTCGATATTCGAGGGATAGCCTGCTACGCATAAGTGATGATGGCAAGCGCTACTCCATAGATCACGACAAGGTAGATGAATTCGAAATGCTGCTGGATGAAGTGATTCATTTTACAGAATTCGATTATAGGTATCAGAAACAGTTGGAGTGGTCAGAACTATGTGAGTCTCAGGCACAGGATATAACCGACTGGATGGATATGTATGAAAGTCTCAGAGAGTGGTTAGAAACAACAGAGCAGCAACTGAAAGATGAAAACAAAGAACTTGCAGAATATTGGCAACGTGATTAATCGAAGATGGACTTCTGGAAAGCCTCTGATTGTTACGACCAATTTAGATTTGGCTAGCATAAAGAATGTAAAAGAGCAGGAGCTTATGTTTGCTCGAATCTCAGACAGGATTCTTGATATGTGCAGACCGATTCATATGGAGACTTCTGAGAGTAAGCGTGTGGCATCCGGTAAACATAAGCACGAGATTTTAAAAGAAATATTTGGAAAGGAGGAGCCTTCGAATGGAGATGATTAATATCGAAGATTACAAAGATTCTACACTGGCAAAGCTAGAAGAGCAGAAGAAACAGACCGTACCGATTGAATCAAAGGTTGCTCTAACCATAAAGGAAGCAGCCGAGTATTCCAATATCGGTATCAATAAGCTTGAAAGCCTCCTCCGCATGCCGAGATGCCCTTTTGTTTTGTATGTGGGAAAGAAGAAGCTGGTAAAGCGTAAGGAGTTTGAAAGATTCATTTCAGAAAATATTGAAATCTAAAGAATGCTTGATATCAGCGGATTTAGGGCATGTCAAAAATGAAACTACATTGTAAAGAGCCTCTGATTAGTGTATAATACATTAGTTGATTTGTAAATCCCTGCAAACGTTCATTGAAAAGCGATATAGGACAGCCTTCTGTGAAAAGGGAAGTGCTCACGATAGAGAATCAGAAGAAGTTCTTGGCGGCAGTAGTTGGTTACAGTTATGAGAATCAGTATCGTTTTATTTTACAGATGGGACTTCGAACCGGTGAACTCATCGGGCTTCGCTGGAGCGACATTGATTTTGAGAACAAAACAATGAAGATTGAGCGAACTATGGAGTATCGTTACAAGGTAGGAGAGTGGAGAATCGGTCCTCCGAAAAGTAAGTCGGGATATAGAACCATCCCTCTTACAGATGAGGCAATCCGTATCCTGAAAAATCAGAGAGCAAAAAACTCAGAACTAAAAGTTATACCGATAGAATGGTCAGACACTGTATTTTTATGCCGCAATGGCACTCCGGTGAAAAACAGCACTTATGATACCGGCTTGATGAAATATTGTGACAGGGCAAATATCCCGAGATTTTCAATGCACATCTTAAGACACACATTTGCTACCAGATGCATTGAAGCAGGCATGAAACCCAAGACTTTACAGCATATTCTTGGTCATTCAAATATCGGAATCACAATGAATCTATACGTACATATTACGGAAGATGAAAAATTAAGAGAAATAAATCTCGTGGCAGACGCTTTAAAAGTGGTATAAAACTTAATGCGAAATAAAGACTCGTGGCACTCGACGTGGCACTCGGTCAAAAAGGTATATAGCGAAAAGCCCGTAAAATAAAGGATTTTAGAAGGAGAATATACAAATATGAAACTAGGAATCGTGGGATTACCAAATGTAGGAAAATCAACATTATTTAATTCGTTAACAAAGGCGGGAGCGGAATCGGCCAATTATCCGTTTTGTACCATCGATCCCAATGTGGGAGTAGTTGCCGTGCCGGATGAGAGGATCAAACTTTTGGGAGACCTTTATAATACGAAGAAAGTTACGCCGGCAGTGATCGAATTTGTGGATATCGCGGGTCTGGTAAAGGGGGCAAGTAAAGGAGAAGGACTCGGTAACCAGTTTCTTGCAAATATCAGGGAAGTTGATGCTATAGTGCATGTTGTGAGATGTTTCGAAGATGCAAATGTTGTACATGTTGATGGAAGTATCGACCCCATAAGAGATATAGAAACCATTAATCTGGAACTTATATTTGCAGACCTTGAGGTTCTCGAAAGAAGATACGCCAAGGTTGCCAAGACTGCACGAATGGATAAAAATGCAGCTAAAGAGGAGGCCATGCTTAATGATCTTAAGAAATATCTTGAGGACGGGAATATGGCTATAGGTTTTGAAGTTCCTGATGATGAGGAATTGCAGAAGATCTTTAAAGAGTATAATCTTCTTACAGCCAAGCCAGTAATATATGCAGCGAATGTATCCGAAGACGATCTTGCGAATGATGGTGCAAATAATGACCATGTAAATAAAGTCAGAAAATATGCCGCCGATTCGGGAAGTGAAGTATTTGTTATCTGTGCTCAGATAGAACAGGAGATAGCGGAGCTTGATGATGATGAGAAAGCAATGTTTCTTGAAGACTTAGGACTTAAGGAATCCGGACTTGAGAAGCTTATTGCGGCAAGTTATAAGCTGCTTGGGCTTATGAGCTTCCTTACGGCAGGAGAGGATGAGTGCCGTGCATGGACAATTAAAATAGGTACAAAAGCGCCACAGGCAGCAGGAAAGATACATACTGATTTTGAAAGGGGCTTTATTAAAGCCGAGGTGGTAAATTATAAAGATCTTCTTGAGCAGGGTTCTCTTGCCGCTGCAAGAGAGAAAGGTCTTGTGGGAATGGAAGGGAAGGATTATGTGGTTAAGGACGGAGATGTTATCCTGTTCAGGTTTAATGTTTGATATCGTAGCAATATAATTAAAAAAATAAGAAAAAAAATTTTAAAAGAGTGTTAAATCCATATATGGTAGGTTTAACACTCTTTTTTTGATTTAAAACCACAATATGTTGTGTTGGACGATCGTCCCACTTTCCCCCACACCGCATATTTGCTGCATTTTTCGGGTTTTTTGGGGTTGATTTTTAATGAAATAAAGGGTAATATAGACGCATAAGTGGTGAAAAGTGGTAGAGAGTGGTAGAAAGTAGAGAGAGAATCCTGTTATGTTCATGGGCGAATACAACCACACAATCGATGCAAAGGGGCGTCTGATCGTTCCGGCTAAGTTTCGTGAAGAGCTTGGGGAAGCCTTCGTGATAACAAACGGAAATGATGGTTGTCTCAATATCTACACCAATGAGGACTGGGAAACCTTTTTGGAGAAGATCCAGGCTCTGCCAAACACAAAGGACAAGAGGATCATAGTAAGAAAGCTTGTATCTCAGGCTAACACGGTAGAGGTTGACAAGCAGGGAAGGATCCTTATTCCACCCGCATTAAGGGAGCATGCGGAGTTGAAAAAAGATGTTGTTCTGGCCGGCGCTATTGATAAGATCGAAGTCTGGGATAAGGGCAGATGGGAAGTCGAGTCGGATGAGGGTGACATCGATGACGTCGCTGAGAGAATAGCAGAGCTTGGCTTGAGTATGTAGGGGCAGAGCGTTGTCCCAAAATAAAGATTTGAGGAGGAGGGAACCTTGAATTTTGAACACAAGTCGGTGCTGCTAAAGGAAACCATCGATAATTTATGTATCAAGCCCGAAGGGACCTACGTGGATGGCACGTTAGGGGGCGGAGGACATGCTTATGAGGTTTGCAGGCGGTTATCACCACAGGGGAGATTTATAGGTATAGATCAGGATGCCGACGCTATCCGGGCGGCGGGGCAGAGATTACGGGAATTTGGCAATGTTACTATAATAAGAAGTAACTATTGTAACATCAGGGAAGAACTCCTGGGGAACCACATTGAAGGTGTGGATGGGATCTTACTTGATCTTGGTGTTTCATCTTATCAGCTTGACACACCTGAAAGAGGATTTTCTTATAACTATGATGCGCCTCTTGATATGAGGATGGATCAGAGGAGTGAACTTACAGCGGGGGACATAATAAACGGCTATTCCCAGTCTGAACTTTTTCGTATTATAAGGGACTACGGAGAAGACAGATTCGCACAGAATATTGCCAAACATATTGTGGCTGCAAGGGAGAATAAGAGAATCGAGACCACCTTTGAACTGGTGGAAATAATCAAAGCGGCAATTCCGATGAAGATCAGGAAAAATTCGGGTCATCCTGCCAAACAGACTTTTCAGGCGATAAGGATTGAGCTAAATCATGAACTCGATGTGCTGAGGGACACATTGGACGTAATGATAGAGCTCCTTAATCCGGGAGGAAGGATATGCGTAATTACTTTTCATTCATTGGAAGACAGAATCGTTAAGGAATGTTTCAGAAGGAATGAGAATCCTTGTACGTGTCCTAAGGATTTCCCCATATGTGTATGTGGAAAAATCCCAATGGGTAAAATCATCACACGTAAGCCTGTTGTGCCGGATGTGTCCGAATTGGCGGACAATCCGAGATCAAAGAGTTCAAAATTAAGAGTATTTGAAAGAGTGTAAGAATTTTAGGGGAGGATACCGGTAATATTATTTTGCCGGCTGCCAGAGAGAATGAAAGTCAGCAACGAATACATTTATGGTAATACGGCAAAAGAGTTAAGGGATATTGATACAAGTGCATATACCGGTATAAGACTTAGCAATCAGACAAGACGAAACAGGGAAAGAGCAAATCATATGAGTCCTGCATTTGTGGTTTTTCTGACTGCTGCAATGCTTTTTATGGTTGTGATCTGTATACAGTATCTTATGATTTGTTCTGATGTGACAAATAAGATCAAAGACCTTGCGGTTCTTGAAACTCAGTTGAATGAGATCAAAGCGGAAAATGATGACACCGAGAATCGGATAAAGGGTGCTATAGATCTGGAAGAGATCAAATACAGAGCTATGAATGAGCTGGGAATGCAGTATGCCAATTCGGATCAGATAGTTGCATATGAATGTGAAGACACAGACTATGTTCGACAGCTTATTGACATAGAGTGACAAATATAAGATAATATGCAAGATGTTTAATTACTGCCCGAACACCACGGGCAGTTTTTGGTTTGATTGGATCAAGAGGTGATTTTGTGGGTAGGAAAAAGCGTAAAAATACTCAGAGATTTACCGGGAGGATGCAGAAGAAGCTGACGGTATTGTTTCTTCTTATTGTTGTTGCATTCGGGATATTGTCAGTGAGATTATATGCGATAAACCGCGATAACGGTGAGGAGTATAAGAAACAGGTTCTTTCGCAACAGGAATATGACAGCAAGGCACTTCCGGCTAAAAGAGGAGAGATAATCGACTGTAACGGGACAAAAATCGCTGTCAGCCAGAAAGTATATAATGTTTGTATAGATGCTAAAACCCTAAACGGGAAAGATGCTCAGTTCCTGGATTCCACTTTGAATGCGCTGTATGACAGTGCAATTGAATTTGTATATACAAGAGAAGATCTGAGACGTTATATAATGTCAAATCCCACTTCGCAATATAGGGTGATCGCAAAAAAACAACCTTACGATAATGTGAGTGAGTTAATGGAAAAGCTTAACAATAAAGCGCAGTATCCGGATATTAAGGGGGTTTGGCTTGAGAATACATATCAGAGGACTTATCCTTACGGTTCATTGGCGTGTGATGTTATTGGTTTTGTTCAGGGAGATAATGAAGGGGCTTACGGCCTTGAGGAATACTATAACAGTACCTTAAACGGAACGGATGGAAGAGAGTACGGTTATCTTAATGATGATGAAAATCTTGAAAGGACCATAAAATCACCGGATAACGGAAAGACTCTGGTCACAAGTCTGGATGTAAATATTCAGAGTATCGTAGAGAAGCATATCCTTGCCTTTAATAAGGAACATGAGAATGAATACAGAGAGGGGAACGGTTCCAAAAACACCGCAGTTATAATTATGAAACCGGATTCCGGAGAGATTTTGGCTATGGCCTCATATCCCGTATATGATCTTAACGATCCTAGGAATACGGATGGACTTGATATAGTAGTAGATGAAGAATATTCAACTCAGGGAATCGTAAATATTTCCGCGGATGATTCCGGCGACAGTGGTGAAAACGGTGATGAGGAGAAGCCGGAGGCAGAAGACACAGAGAGTCAAAACGGTGATCCTGCCGAAGGAGAGTCGCAAACACAAGAGGAAGGATCGGAGAATAATAAAAGCTTCACTGCTCCTGCCGGCAGCAGGGAAAAGCAGGCAATGGATGGGGAAGAAGGTGAAGCACAGGATGAAAGCGGGGAGGCCGAAGAAAAAAATGATGGTCCCATGACCTATGAGGAGGCCTATGAAGCGGCTAAAATGGAAGCCCTTAATTCCCTTTGGAAGAATTTCTGTATTAATTCCACCTATGAGCCCGGTTCAACTTATAAGCCCTTTACAATGGCAGCCGGTCTGGAGGAAGGGATATTGACGGGAAATGAATCCTTTAACTGTCAGGGCGTGAAAGAAGTAGGGGATCATCAGATCCATTGTAATAATCGAATGGGACACGGTATTCTTGATTTTTCCGGGGCTCTTGAACAATCCTGTAACGTTGCATTTATGGATATCGGTGCCAGGATCGGAAAAAGTGTTTTTATGAAATATAATCGTTTATATAATTTCGGACTTAAGACCAATATTGATCTTACGGGAGAGGCTTTAACGAATACGTTGGTGTTTGATGAGGAAACGATGGTTCCCACAGACCTGGCCATAAGCTCCTTTGGGCAGGGTTTTAATGTAACTATGATCCAGATGATAACCGGTTTTTGTTCGCTTATAAACGGTGGATATTATTACCAGCCTCATATTGTGACTAAGATACTTAACGATGACGGTGCCACAATAAAAACCATAGAACCGAGAGTTCTTAAACAGACGGTATCCGAAGAAACATCTGCAAAGATCGTTGAATTGTGCAATAATGTTGTTTCAAAGGGTACCGGTAAATCGGCAAGACCAGCAGGTTATCGAATAGGCGGTAAAACCGGTACGGCCGAGAAATATCCCAGAAAAAGAGGTAATTATCTTGTTTCGTTTATGGGTTTTGCCCCTGCGGATGATCCTCAGATCGTGATTTATACTGTTGTTGATGAACCTAATGTACCAACACAGGCATCAGCAAGGTATGCAACTCTTCTGACAAGAGATATATTGACGGAAGTATTGCCCTATATGCATGTATTTATGACGGAAGAGCTTAGCGAAGATGAAAAGGCGCAACTCAGTGAAGCCCAGCTTACCTTTGCCCAGTCCTCGGATAAATCCCTTAGTGAAAACGGGATAGTTTCGGAGAATGAAGTAAATACAGATGCTGCCGGGGGAGAAAGTGAAGCGCCGGCAGATGAGCAGACGGAATCCGTGATCACCTTTGAGGAAGGCGAGGAGGAGAAGAGGGAATTCGAAATGGATCCCGAAACGGGATATCCTATTGATCCGGAAACCGGAGCAATATTGGACCCTGAAACCGGTCAGCCCCTGGATGCCAACATATCAGATCTTGAATAAAATATAAATATTGAAAAATAATAAAAATGTTATATACTATATTTTGTATGTTTGAGGGTGAGAGAGTCACAAGATAAGGGGAATAGAAAGAAGAAGAGGATGATAGAATGGATTTAACAATATTGTGGGCGGTGATCATATCATTTATTCTTACGGCGGGTATGGGACCTTTGGTCATTCCGTACTTAAGAAAACTTAAGGTTGGTCAGACGATCAGGGATGATGGTCCCGAGAGTCATCTTAAGAAGAATGGTACACCTACAATGGGCGGAGTGATGATAATAGCGGGAATATTGATCACTTCACTTCTTTATGTAAAACGATATCCTGATGTTATACCCGTGCTTCTTATGACTGTAGGTTTTGGGATGATCGGTTTTGTTGATGATTATATAAAGGTGGTTTTGAAAAGATCCATGGGACTGAGAGCCTGGCAGAAGCTTGTTTTACAGTTTATTATTACCTTTGCATTTGCTTTCTATATGATAACCGTATCCGGTGTAAGCATGGAATTGATCATTCCCTTTGCCCAAGGAAGGGAAGCGGATATCGGCTGGCTGGCTATACCCTTATTGTTTTTTACCACTCTCGGAACCGTTAACGGTTCGAATTTTACAGATGGTCTTGATGGATTGGCGTCTTCCGTAACTGCTGCTATAGCTGCTTTTTTTGGGATCGTTGCATTTATAAACGGTGAAGGGGTTGCGGTTGCTGCAATGGCATTGCTCGGTTCGCTGCTTGGTTTTCTTCTTTACAATGTTCATCCGGCTTCGGTGTTTATGGGGGATACCGGATCCCTGGCCCTGGGTGGATTTGTAGTTGCCATGGCATATATGCTTAAGATGCCGATCTTTATTTTGATAGTTGCATTTATATATTTGGCGGAAGTATTGTCCGTTATCATCCAGGTTGGATATTTTAAAATATCGGGCGGTAAAAGAATATTTAAAATGGCGCCCATACACCATCATTTTGAATTATGCGGGTGGTCGGAAACCCGTGTGGTTGCAGTATTTACCATAATCACCATATTGTTATGCATTGTCGGTTATATTGCGTATTGAATATATGGGGATGTTTGTGCAGTGATATAAGGAGTTTTGATATTTCATGAGTAATACCGGAGTCAGGAGAAGGAGCAAGGCAAATAGGGATAAGGCTTTTTTTGATTATTCTATGTTATTCATAGTTATCTTTCTTGTTTGTTTTGGGTTGGTAATGTTATATAGTGTGAGTTCTTATGAGTCGGTACTCCATTTCGGTGATTCCGCTTATTATTTTAAAAAACAGGCCCAATCAACCCTGTTTGGTTTTGTGATGATGTTTGTGGTAATGATGCTTGATTATCATATATGGCAGAAGCTGGCAATACCCGCCTACGTTGTGTCGGCAGTACTCATTCTTTTGGTTCTGACACCCTTGGGCTATGAAGTAAACGGAGCCAGAAGATGGCTTAATGTGGGAATTTCTCTTCAGCCTGCAGAGGTGGCAAAAGTAGGTATGATAATTTTTTTTGCCGGTCATGTTTGCAAGATGGGAAAGAGTATTCAGACGTTAAAAGGTGTTGTCAAAACCCTTCTTCTTGGTGTTCCCATTTCTTTTATGGTTCTTACAATAACCGATAATCTCAGTACAGCCATAATTATATTCGGGATTATTTTTATGATGGTATTTGTAGCAACTCCGAATTATAAGGAATATTTTATTATCGGTGGCGGAGTAGTGGGCATAGCGGCAATATTCGTTATGTTGGTTAAGAAAGGAGTGCTTACTTCCGAACAGTCTTACCGTTTCGGACGTATTGAAGCCTGGCTTAACCCGGAGGCCTATGCGGGTACTACGGGATTTCAGACTCTTCAGGCTTTGTATGCGCTCGGGTCCGGTGAAATATTCGGAAAAGGTCTCGGGCAAAGTATGCAGAAGCTGGGATTTGTTCCCGAGGCTCAGAATGATATGGTCTTTTCCATAATATGTGAAGAACTCGGACTGTTTGGTGCAGCAGTGGTATTAATGATGTTTTTGATGCTTATCTGGCGTTTTCTGGTGGTTGCAAATAATGCCGAAGATATGTATGGAGCCCTGTTGGTGGTAGGAGTTATGGCACATATCTCCCTTCAGGTTATATTAAATGTAGCGGTTGTTACAAATTTGATACCCAATACGGGTATAACACTGCCTTTTATCAGTTATGGCGGTTCTGCGGTTGTGTTCCTGCTTATAGAGATCGGACTTGTATTCAGTGTGGCCAGAAGGATCAGGCTTAGAAATTCAACCGAATGAGGATAGACAGGTATGTCAATAGATTATGCATCTAAACCGGAAAAGAAAAGCGGGTTAAGATCACTTATTATTTTTCTTGTTCTTTTAATAATAGTATGTGCGGGCATACTTATCATAAAACTGAAGTTTACGATAACCTCTGTGGATATAACAGGCAATGAACATTACAGCGCCGAGGAAATAGAGGAATATGTTATGAACGGTAAATATGGGCATAATTCGATCTATCTGTATATTAAATGCAGGTTTTTCGGAGTTGATGAAGTACCGTTTGTAGAAAAAATGGATGTGGAGCTTTTGTCCCCCACGGAGGTCAAGATAAGGGTTTATGAAAAAGCGGTAGCGGGTTATGTTGAATATCTGGGGCATTTTTTGTATTTTGACAAGGATGGGATCGTAGTTGAAAGCTCAACGAGGCAGATTGAGGGAATTCCCTTTGTTACGGGACTGGGGTTTGATTATATAACTCTGCATGAGAAGCTTCCCGTTCAGAATGATGAAGTATTTAAGCTTATCCTTAACATAACGCAGCTTTTGACTAAAAACAATATAATTATAGATAAGATATACTTCGATGATGATTATAATATTACTTTATATTTTGGCGATGTAAGGGTTTATTTGGGAACCAGTGATTATATAGATGAGAAAATCAATCGTTTGAAGTTTCTTATTTCCCGATTGCCTTCAGAGGCAGGTGTATTACATATGGAAAATTACAATGGAGAAGGAGATAAGTTTACCTTTTCGAAAGATTAGCATAAAATTGCGCGATTGTATGAAAAAAACTATTGATAATTTAATAAAATGATTATATTATTGTATATGAGTGTGGAGCAATCTATAAAAAGGGAGGGGCATTATCTTGCTGGAAATAAAAACAGATATATTGGATTCCGCCGCCAAGATTTTGGTTGTAGGAGTTGGCGGAGCCGGAAATAATGCAGTTAACAGAATGGTTGAGGAGCAGATCATAGGTGTTGAGTTCCTTGGCGTGAATACAGATAAGCAGGCACTTCAGTTATGCAAATCACCGAGACTTCTTCAGATAGGTGATAAGCTTACTCAGGGTTTGGGTTGTGGTGCACAGCCTGAAATAGGAGAAAAAGCGGCAGAAGAAAGTGCGGAGGATATAGCTAATGCCATTCGTGGAGCGCATATGGTATTTGTGACCTGTGGAATGGGTGGTGGAACAGGAACCGGTGCGGCACCTGTTATTGCACGACTTGCCAAAGAACAGGGGGCACTTACAGTTGGTGTAGTTACAAAGCCTTTTAGGTTTGAAGCAAGAACGCGTATGCAGAATGCTCTCGGCGGTATTGAGAAATTAAAACAGAATGTAGATACTCTTATTGTCATTCCCAATGATAAGCTCCTGGAACTCGTTGACAGAAGAACAACAATGCCGGAAGCTTTAAAGCTTGCGGATGAAGTATTGCAGCAGTCGGTAAGAGGAATTACCGATCTTATAAATGTACCGTCGCTTATTAATCTTGATTTTGCCGATGTTAAAACGGTAATGGAAAATAAGGGTATAGCACATATAGGTATAGGTGCAGCCAAGGGTGATGATAAGGCAATTGAAGCAGTTAAGCAGGCTGTTAATTCACCATTGTTAGAGACAACTATTCAGGGTGCGAGTCATGTGATCGTCAATGTATCAGGTGATATTACCCTGCTGGATGCCAATGATGCGGTATCCTTTGTAAGTGATCTTACGGGTGAGGATGTAAATGTGATCTTTGGCGCGACTTATGATGACAGGGATCCGGATTCTTGTACTATTACGGTTATTGCAACCGGAATTGATGAGAATAAAGTTCCCAAGCAGGATGTCAGAACCGGTGCTACGGGTTTTTCTTCAAACGGTATGAGAAACTTTACCGGTTCAAAAGCATATCAGCAAAGACAGTATGTATCCCCTTCATCCGGAATGGGAATGCAGAATACTCAGGTGCCGCCTATGCAACCGAATCCTGCAATGACCTCTCCTATCAATACCGGTGCGGTTAACCAACAGATCGGTGGTATGACCTCTCCGATAAATAACGGGATGGGAGTGACTCAGAATACTATGGGTATGAATACCTCCCAGTTTGGAGCGCAGAATGCAACTCAGGCACCGTATAATTTCCAAAATACGCAGCAGCTTAATATTAATCCGGCAGTAAATCAGCATACGGGTAATATTCAGGTTCAGCCTATGATGGGAGTTACACAGAATACTTCTCCCACACCGGAGCCCACAACTTTCGGAGGTGGTTTGAGAGGAGTTTCACCGCTTACAAGCAGAGTTGAATCAAGACAGATAAAGATACCCGATTTTCTTAAGAAATAGGTTTGATTTATAATATAAGACAATAAAGATCGAGTGGCTTGTCCGCTCGATTTTTATATATTATATTGAGATTATTAATATAATTTAAATGGCAGGGGTTTTATATGATCGATCATAATACAATTTTATCCTTTGAGCATTATAAAAAGGGGAAACCTTTTACCGGAAGTTACAAGGGCATGAGATACAGGATTATAAAGGAAATGGCCGGGGGAGAAGATGATATTGACAGGTTCAGGGTGGATACCTGGCCGGAACCCTTGTGCTATGAAGCCACCACAGAGGATAAGATAACCACTCAACGATTTACTTTTGATAAAAAAGGGTATGAGGAGGTGATTTCTTATCTTAATGATATGGTTACGGAGTACATAAGTGATTAATAAAATGTAACAAAAATGAAATAAAAATATAGCGGGTTTAGGGTTGACATAATTATTTTAAATACTGTATATTTAGTATGGTGTCTGAGGGTGACGCCACCGGAAATAATGAACTCGGGAAAGTTTATTATAAAATAAAATATAAGCACGGGGAATCGGTCCGATAGGATACTGATAGTGCAGATGAGAGGGGAAGTAAATATGAAATGTCCGTTTTGCGGTTATGAGAACACAAGAGTTATTGACAGTCGTCCGGCTGAAGAAAACAATTCAATAAGGCGCAGGAGAGTATGTGATGAATGTGATAAACGTTTCACCACATATGAGAAAGTTGAAACAATTCCTCTTATTGTTATTAAGAAGGATAACAATAGAGAGACTTATGACAGGACTAAAATAGAAGCAGGTGTATTAAGGGCCTGTCATAAAAGACCTGTATCGGCATCGGCAATATCTCAGCTGGTAGATGAAGTTGAAACCGAGGTATTTAATTATGAGGATAAGGAAATCCCCAGTGATGTTATAGGCGAACTGGTAATGAATAAGCTGAAAGATATTGATGCAGTCGCATATGTACGATTTGCTTCGGTATATCGGG
Source organism: Lachnospiraceae bacterium (assembly GCA_024693925.1). Taxonomy (GTDB): domain Bacteria; phylum Bacillota; class Clostridia; order Lachnospirales; family Lachnospiraceae; genus UBA2868. The sequence goes on from JAILKH010000038.1 coordinate 14,644, forward strand.
AATTTAAAGATATCAATACATTTATGGATGAGCTTAAGAAAGTGCTTAATTAGCACTTTCTTTTGCTTTTATTTAAGTACAATGCAAATAAAAGGATAATTAATATTGATTTTATAAGTCATATTGTATACAATACAGAATGGTTACAGTAAATTGACAACTAAATATTTATCTAAGAAGAGGAGATAACAACCATGAGAAAGAGATTACTGTTAATTCTTACGGTGTTACTGACACTGACTATTGCACTGGGCGGGTGCTCAGGCAGAAAGGCAGGAGATTCTTCCAAGATAGTTGTTGGAATACCACAAGATCTTGAGGATAGTCTTGACCCACACAAAGCAACTGCGGCAGGAACTAGAGAGGTGTTATTCAACGTGTATGAAGGCTTGCTTAAGCCAGATGAGAACGGAGATTTAATCCCTGCGGTTGCAAAAGAATACGAAGTTTCGGATGATGGATTTACGTATAAGTTTATACTTCGTGAAGGAGTTAAGTTCCATGACGGAACCCCCGTAACGGCAGAGGATGTTAAATACAGTCTTGAAAAAAGTGCCGGTATGACGGGAGAAGAAACCCTCATAGCGGCTTTTTCCAACATTAAGGAAGTAAATATCGTGTCGGATTCGGAAGTTGATGTGGTTTTAAAGGAAAATGATGTTGATTTTCCCGCTTATGCAGCCTCGGTAAATGCCTCGATAATACCTAAGGCTAATACCGCTTCGGATACAAATCCCATAGGTACCGGTCCGTATAAGTATGTGTCACGTTCACCGCAGGAGAATATCATAATGGAGAGTTTTGATGATTATTGGGGTGAAAAAGCATCTATAAAGAATCTTGAATTTAAGATTGAATCCGGTGATTCAATGATAATGGATCTTAAGGGCGGTTCAATAGATATGTGTGCACGTATATCGGCTACGCAGATCGCTCAGCTGGGAGACGGATTTGATATACATGAGGGAAGCATGAACCTTGTTCAGGCACTTTATCTTAACAATAAGGTTAAACCCTTTGATGATGTCAGGGTTCGCCAGGCTATGTGTTATGCCACCGATACTCAGGAGATCCTGGATCTTGCCTTTGAAGGCTATGGTTCTCCCATTGGTTCTCAGATGTTTCCTTCCTTTGGGAAGTATTATATGCCTGAACTTGAGAATAAATATCCGGTAGATGTTGAAAAAGCCAAGAAGCTTTTGGCAGATGCAGGTTATCCGGACGGGTTTGATATGACCATCACCGTACCATCCAATTATATACCGCATGTAGATACGGCACAGGTGCTTGTGGAACAACTTAAGAAAGTTGGTATCAAAGCCACCATTGATCAGGTTGAGTGGAATACCTGGTTAAGTGATGTCTATACGGGACGGAAATTTGAATCTACGGTTATAGGAGTTGATGCATCCTCCCTTACCGCAGATGCGCTTCTTGGAAGGTTCTATTCCTCCGCAGATAATAATTTTACCAATTATTCAAATCCGGAGTATGATAAGCTTTACGAAGAATCGCGCAAGACACTGGATGACGATAAGCGTACAGAACTCTATAAGCAGATGGAGACTCTGCTTGCGGAGGATGCAGCCAATGTATACATTCAGGATATGGCAGAATTTGTGCCTATGAATAAAAAGTTTGAAGGATATACCTTTTATCCGCTTTATGTTCAGGATATAGCAAAGATAAAAATCAAAGAATAATAAAAAGGCGGGATAAAGACGGTTCCTGCAGTAAATAAATAAGAGGAGAGACAGGCATGAAATACATCGGAAAGAAGCTGGCTACAATGTTAATTACGGTTCTGATAGTTACCATGCTTGTCTTTCTTGCTTTCAGGGTAATTCCCGGAGACCCGGTCAGTAATATGCTTGGAACCAGTGCTACCGAGGAAAAGGTTGCCAATCTAAGGGAACAATTGGGTCTTAACAGGCCTTTGCCCGTAAGATATATAGAATGGGTCCGTGATTTCTTTTTCGGAGATATGGGGAAATCCTATACCTATGGAATGTCGGTTAAAAGTATGCTTGCAAGTAAGATTCCCATCACCATAACATTAACGGTTATGAGTTTTATTCTGGTGGTTCTTATTTCGATCCCTCTTGGTATATATTGTGCCAAGCATGAGGATAAGTGGTATTCTAAAGCTATAGATGTTATTAATCAGATCACTATGTCGGTACCGTCATTTTTTGTGGGAATGATAATCACTTACATTTTCGGACTTGTTCTTAGATGGTTCCGGCCGGGGGCTTTTGTGAATTATAAAACCAGTGTTGTGGGATTTTTGGGATATCTGATCTTTCCCGCAATCTCAATCGCACTTCCCAAAGCGGCAATGACGGTTAAGCTGTTGAAAAGCTCGGTGCTTAAAGAAGGTAAGCTTGATTATGTGAGAACGGCCTACAGCAGAGGTAATTCAACGGATCAGGTGTTATATAAACATGTATTTAAGAATGCGCTTATCCCTGTGATAACCTTTTTGGGAGTCACATTGGCGGATATGGTTGCGGGGTCTATAATCGTTGAGCAGGTATTTTCCATTCCGGGACTCGGGAGACTGCTCATAACCTCCATTTCCACAAGAGATTATCCTGTAGCCCAGGCTATTATTGCAATTATTGCCTGTATAGTTATATTTATAAACTTTATGGTTGATATATTATATAAGGTGATCGATCCGAGGATAAGTAAATAGCTGATCCGTGAAAGATAAGATTTGGGAGAATGGCTCAAATGCAGAAGTTTAAAAGTAATCAAAAATTATATATCGGTGCCTTCATAACCGGGATCATGCTGCTGCTTGCGCTTACAGGTACGGTTTTTACACCTTATGATCCGAATGCAATGGATACTACCGCAAAGTTTGGCAGTATATCCTTAAAACATATAATGGGGTGCGATAATTTCGGGCGTGATATCTTCAGCAGGGTTCTTGCGGGTTTAAGTACGACCATGAGTGTGGCAATGGGAACGGTTCTTATAGGGATTTTTTTCGGTACCTTGATCGGAGCATTTACAGGGTATTTCGGAGGCATGCCGGATGAGATCCTCATGAGAATTAATGATGCGGTACTTGCTTTTCCTTCGTTGCTTCTTGCATTGGTTTTTATAAGTATAATGGGTCCCGGCAAGTTTAATGTAACAATAGCGCTCGGAATTCTTTTTATACCGGGATTTGCAAGGATAATGAGAGGCGAGTTCCTAAGGTGTAAGAATCTTGATTATGTTCAAAGCGCCAGGCTTATGGGAGCTTCCGATCTTCGGATAATGTTTGTTCATATACTTCCCAATACCCTTCAGGTTATGCTTTCCACGGTGGCAATAGGCTTTAATAATGCGGTTCTTGCGGAAGCCGGGATGAGTTTTTTGGGTATAGGTGTACAGCCGCCGGACTCAAGTCTGGGACGTATGCTTTCGGAGGCACAGACATATTTGTTTATTAAACCCGGATATGCAATAGTTACAGGTATGACAATAGCGTTGTTGATCCTTGGTTTTGCGATGCTGAGTGAGGGGCTCGAAAAGAATGCTTGATGTTATAGATCTAAATATAGAATTTCATGATCATTTAACTCCGGAGACAGTAGTTTATGATTTTGATCTTCATCTTGAAGAAGGTGAGATCGTAGGTATAGTCGGTGAGTCGGGCTCCGGTAAATCCATGTCTGCCTTGGCTATAGCAGGTCTTTTATCGCGTAAGCAGATGAAGAAGAGAGGGCAGATAATCTTTGACGGTGTGGATCTTCTTACCTGCAGCAGAAATATTTTAAGAAAGTATCAGGGGAAAGATATATCCATGGTCTTTCAGGAGCCTATGACCTCCTTGAATCCGGTAAAAAAAATAGGCTGGCAGGTAGGAGAAAGTCTTCGGATTCATACGGAGCTAAAGGAAGAGGAGATTCATGACAGAGTTATTAAGATGATGGAGGATGTTGAACTCCAAAATCCGGAGGAGTTATATGATAAGTATCCTCATGAGCTTTCGGGGGGGATGAGACAGAGAGTGATGATCGCTGCGGCCCTGATAACGGAACCGAAGATACTTATCGCAGATGAGCCGACAACGGCGCTGGATGTAACTGTACAGGCGCAGATACTTAAGCTTCTTAAACGTATAAATGAGCAAAGAGGTACGGCAATATTATTTATATCTCATGATCTGAGTGTTGTAAGGAAACTCTGTAAACGGGTTCTGGTAATGTATAAGGGCAGGATAGTGGAGAGCGGTCCGGTAAATGAAGTATTTAACGCTCCCACGCAGGAATATACCCGTAAGCTGATAAAGGCAATCCCCAGGATGGAAAAACTTAGTATTTAAATTGATAAAGAAAGAAAAATGGAAAATAATAGAGGAATAATAAATGAAGACAATATAATATTAAGGGTTTCACATCTTAATTCGTATTATAAGGAAAAGACCGATCGTTTTGGTTCGGTATCTGTCAGAAAGCAGATACTTAAAGATGTTTCCTTTGATATCGAAAAGGGTAAGATAGTGGGGCTTGTCGGTGAAAGCGGGTGCGGAAAATCAACTCTTGCCAAAACCATATTGGGTATTGTTAAGGATTATGATGGGACAGTGGAGAAAAAATGTGAGGGAATACAAATGGTTTTTCAGGATCCCTACGGTTCTCTTAATCCTGCAAAGACCATAGGGTGGATCCTTGAGGAACCCCTTAGGATAAGAGGTGAATTAAAGGACCCGGAGAGAAATAGACGGGTATCCGAGATGATCCGTAAGGTAGGCCTTGATGATTCATATCTTGTAAGAAAACCCGGGGAATTATCGGGAGGTCAGCGACAGCGTATATGTATTGCCCTGGCACTTATGATGGAACCCAAACTTATTATTGCGGATGAACCTGTTTCCGCACTTGATGTGACGGTACAGGATCAGATACTTAAGCTTTTATTAAAACTTAACAAGGAGCTTGGGGTCGCCATATTGTTTATATCTCATGATCTTAAGGTTGTGTATTCCGTTTGCAGTCGTGTTATGGTTATGAAAGACGGAGAAATTATAGAACAGGGGACGGATGAAGAGGTGTATAAGGACCCTAAACATCCCTATACCAAACAGTTGTTAAGCTCGGTTTTAATGGATTAAACATAAGGGATTTGTGTTTTTTGTGTGTATATTGTATAATACACCTAATGTATTGGGTAATTTGGACGATAAATATTATGGGGATGGGGATACCATTATATTTAGTTGTGCGGAAATACAGGATTATTGAGAGATAATGCTGTTTTTATTGCATCGGACAATTTATACCGGTATAAAGGGGATGATATTATGAAAATTAACGGATATGTACAATATGATCCGAACAGTATCAGAAGATCAAATGAGTTAAATGACAGGAATACGGATATAGCGAATCCTTCATCGAAGGTTATCATAAGCGACAGGGATGACCGGGAAGCTGTAAAAGCTGTAAACGGAGCCGATACGGATAAGGGTACCGATGTTTCTTATGACAGAAAAGCATCCGGGGCAAACGGAGATATAAATGAGATCGCTTTCAGGCTCAGGACCTCCGATGGATTTAGTTCCATAGACAGACTGGATATTACCGGAAGCTTTGATTTTACGAAAGCGTATTCGGATCTCGAGAAGGATGAGTCCCTGGAACAGTACCAGTATTTTGTTGGTGATAATGTGGTGGTTGATGACTCCGAAGACGGGATAGTTATCCAAAAGTCCGGATTTTGACAGATTAATATAAGGCTTTGGAATTATTTTATGAGGGATATCTGTTAATTGTATCCTGACATATATATTTAATATGACCTCTTGCCGGCAGCAGGAGGTTTTTTAATCTTAAAGGGAAAATGCTTATGTTTGATATGTTTTATCCCGATGAATGCGCTTCTTCGGCGTATTTGATCGATTATAAAGGAATGTATGAACAGGGATACAGAGGTATAATTTATGATATAGATAACACTCTGGTGCCCCATGGAGCACCGGCTGATGAAAGGGCTGTTAAGCTGTTTGCCGGATTAAAGAAAATGGGGTTTGATTATCTTGTTTTATCAAATAATAAGGAGCAAAGAGTAAAAAGTTTTGCACTTGACATCGGAGCCCAATATATATATAAGGCAGATAAACCTCGTAAACGAGGTTATATAAAAGCCATGGAAATGCTGGGTACGGATGTTAAAACCACGCTGTTTATAGGAGATCAGCTTTTTACCGACGTGTGGGGAGCGAAGAGATGCGGGATACGGAACATACTGGTCAAACCTATAGATAAAAAAGAGGAGATACAGATTGTATTGAAGAGAAGGCTTGAGAGAATAGTTATGTATTTTTATTTCAGGAAACATAAAGCCTAAAGTGTATAAGAAAAATCACACAGGAAAGGAAGAGCGGTCACCGGCTGTCCGGGGAAGCGTTAAATAAGATGAATATTAACGGCAAAACAACAGTATTTGGAATAATAGGAGATCCGATAGAACATACCATGTCGCCTTTTATACATAATATCATTTCCCGGGCTGTGGGAATTGATGCGGTATATGTTCCTTTTAGGGCAAACGGAGATATGGTTAACATAACTAAGGGATTATATGCACTGGGAGTCAAAGGGATAAATGTGACGGTTCCGTATAAGACGAAGATCATTCCCCAGCTTTATATGGTTGAGGAGGTTGCACAGAGGATAGGTGCTGTGAATACTCTTAAATATACTGAAGAAGGTTACAAAGGATATAATACCGATATTCTCGGATTGGACAGGGAGCTTATCAAGGAAGGGATATCTCTTGATAACAGGAATGTTGTAATTCTTGGGGCGGGAGGAGCTGCCAGGGCGGTTGCTTTTATGTGTGCGGGGAAAGCGGTTTCTTCCATAACCATAGTAAACAGGACGCTTGCCAAGGCGGAATCCATTAAAGAAAGTCTGGTTGAGTATCTGATCGCAAAGGGTAATTTTTCCCTTGGAGAAAAGATATATGTTATGACTGCGGAAGAACTAAAACAAAGAGGGGAGGGCGGATATGTTGCATTTCAATGTACCAATGTGGGACTTTCGCCCAAGGTTGATGAATGCGTGATATGCGACGAGGCCTTTTATGAGAAGGTGGAGATCGGTATAGATCTTATATATAAGCCCGCCAGGACCCGTTTTATGAAATACGTGGAGGAAGCCGGCGGAAGGGCCTTTAACGGCTTGAGGATGTTGATATATCAGGCAGTCTGTTCTTATGAAATATGGAATGATATCAAGGTCCCCGATGAAGTTGTGGGTCTGATAGAAGAAAAGATGTTGAAATGATCGTGATAAAAAGAGGTTAAGGATGAAAGGAAATATTTGTCTTATAGGATATATGGGATCGGGTAAGACTACCCTTGGGAAAATGCTTGCACAGGAGCTTGATAAAACCTTTGAAGATACGGATGCCCTTATTGTGGATAAGGAGAAGAGAAGCATTCCCGAAATATTTGAGAAAGAAGGAGAACAGTATTTCAGAAATCTTGAGACGGAAACTCTCAGGGCCATTATAGGAGCCCTTGATAAAGATAAAGCTTTAAAAACAAAAGGAATTATCCTTTCCACCGGCGGGGGGATAGTTGTAAATGAGAAAAATCATGGGCTGTTAAGACAACTGGGAACGGTAATATATTTAAAGGCAGGTGCGGATACTTTATACAGAAGAGTCGGGAGGGATGAGAACCGGCCCCTTCTTAAAACAGAGGATGTTTATAAACGCATTGTAGAAATGCTTAAGATCAGGGAACCGATTTATGAAAAGGCTGCAGATATCATAATTGAAACCGATGATCAAAGTCCCGTGGACACGATTAAAAACATAATAGAAGTTGTAGCTTTGTAAAAAAAGGTTTATAATATATGGATGTACGGTTAAAAATCGTTATTTGTTGTATGATTTGATTTTCTGTTAGTGTTGTGGCAAATTGTATTAAGGAGAGATTATGAAGATACTTGTAATTAACGGTCCGAATTTAAATTTTTTGGGAATAAGAGAGGTAGATGTTTACGGAAGGGAAGATTATGATTTTCTCCGTCAGAAGATTCTTAAGAAGGCAGCTCAGGAAAATATAATAATAGAGATTTTCCAGAGCAATTATGAGGGAGCCATTATAGATAAGATCCAGGAAAGCTACAGTGATCAGACGGATGGTATAGTTATAAATCCGGGAGCATACGCTTATTACAGTTATGCCATACATGATGCGCTCATATCTATTCCTACCCCGAAGGTTGAGGTTCATATTGCGGATATAACCCACAGACAGGAGGAATGGAGACGTCATTCCATAACTGCAGCTGCATGTAATAAATTTATTAAAGGCCGTGGCCTTGAAGGTTATTGTGATGCCATTGATTATCTTATAGAAGATTATAAAAACAAACAAAATAAATAAACCTGTAAAAAGTTCTTGAAATATAGTTGATGATAGTATAAACTGTTTGAGGAATATTTGTGTTTGTGCAAGGAGGATAATATTTTATGATATCAGCAGGCGATTTTAGAAATGGCTTAACTGTTGAGATGGACAATGGAATTTTCCAGATTATAGAATTCCAGCATGTTAAACCCGGTAAGGGAGCAGCGTTTGTCAGGACTAAGTTGAAGAATATAATCAGTGGCGGGGTGGTTGAGAAATCTTTTCGTCCCACTGAGAAATTCCCACAGGCTCGTATCGACAGAAAAGATATGCAGTATCTTTATTCAGATGGGGATTTGTTTAATTTTATGGATGTAGAGTCATTCGAACAGATAGCACTGAATCAGGAGACTATCGGTGATGCACTTAAGTTTGTTAAGGAGAATGAGATGGTTAAGATCTGTTCTCATAACGGAAATGTGTTTGCTGTGGAACCTCCTTTGTTCGTTGAACTTGAAATAACCGAGACCGAACCCGGCTTTAAGGGTGATACGGCAACGGGTGCTTCCAAGCCCGCCGTTGTTGAAACGGGAGCAACAGTATATGTTCCCCTGTTTGTTGAACTCGGTGATAAGATTAAGATCGATACCCGTACGGGAGAATATCTCTCCAGGGTGTAATAACTTAGAACTTGAAAGCTTCTTCCAAAACGGAGGAAGCTTTTTTTGTGTCTGAATACAGTTGGCAGAATTTGTCCGTTTATAATCCGGTAAAGTTAAAAAACCATGTCAGAGAAAGCCTGTTGAGAATGATTATGGATAACGTAAAGGAGAACAGGATGAATAATATAATGGAATTTAACGGATTTACGGATGAAGTTCTTAAGGCTATGAAATTCAGATATCCGGAAAGCGATGTAAATGTCAGAAGAGTAACAAAAAATAACGGGGTAATATATACGGGGATCACGGTTTCGGATGATAAAGAGACAGTATTTCCGACCCTGTATCTGGAACCCTTTTATGATGAATTTAACGGAGAACTTTCAGAGGCTGCTTTGGATAAGATATGCAGGATATATGACAGCCGCCGGCTGGGGAATGCAATATCCTTTGATTATCTTAAATCTTATGAGGATATAGCAGCCGATCTCAGATGCAGGCTGGTAAATTATAAGTCCAATGAGGATATGTTGAAAGAGGTCCCTCACAGGAGGTTTATGGATCTTGCAATAGTTCCTTATTATTTATTTAAGGATACCGGACTTAACCGACTTATTAAGGGAGATGCCACCTTTACCGTTAGAAGATCGCACCTTGATATGTGGAACATAGGTGAGGATGAATTGCTTGATACCGCTGTTAAAAACACCCTTGAGAAAGAGGAGATAAGTATAGTGGGTATTTTTGAAATGCTTAAACAATTGAATCCCGCCCTTCCCTATATTGAGGAAGACTGTATGGAGGATTGTCCCATGTATGTAATGACAACCGCGGGAAATAACGGTGCCATAGCAATGTTAAATGAGGAAAGACTGAAGGGATTCTGCGAAACCATAGGAAGTGATGTTTATATAATACCCAGCAGTATAAATGAAGTGATCCTTGTTCCGGCCCGGGAAGAAATGCCCGCATATATGATAAATGAAATGATAAGGGAGGTTAATGCCACCGAACTTCAGGAGGTGGATATTCTGTCCGATCATGTGTATTATTTTGCGGGTAATGACGGATATAAGGAAGTAATGTAACGGTGATCTTAATTTAATTTAACTGTAAAATCTGCAGGTTGGTCTTTTTGGTTGATATTTTTTATCCCCTGTGTTATGATAATCAAGTATGAATTTCTGTACTTAGCACTCGTAGCTCAGGGGATAGAGCAACGGTTTCCGGTACCGTGTGTCGGGGGTTCGAATCCTCTCGGGTGCATTTATATCCGATGCTTCAGGGGTTGGTTTAAAGTACTTAAGGGGAAAATAAGGAGTTACTATATGTCAGTTAATAAGATTAAAGAATTCGTCAGAGAATATTTGGTATATGTTATAATCGGCAGTGTTTTTTTGGTATTGGTAATTGCATTGATAATCTTTCTGGCCACTCATAAAGACGGTGGAGATGAAAGCGGGGATACGGCAGCCTTTCCTACAAGTAAGGTTGAGGTTCCCAAGGACAAATATGAGGTGAATAAGTATCCCAATGTTAAGAATCTGATGGAGAGTTATTATTCGGCAGTTATGAATGGTGATGCTGATACGGCGGCTTCTCTTTGTGATACTCTTCCTGATCAGGAAAGATACAGAATAGAGGAAATGGCCAAGTATTATCAGTCCTTCTCGGATTTTAACGTATATACCAAGAAGGGTTATCAACCGGACTCATATGTTGTTATAGTAACTTTTGATATTACCTTTACGGGAGTATCGACGCCGGCTCCGTCGCTGGAATCAAGCTATGTATGTACCAATGAGTCAGGTTCCCTTTATATTAATAAGTCTGAATTGTCGGACGATGAACAGGCATATTTTTTGGAAATGTCAACACAGCCTGATGTAGAGGAATTAACCAGCAATATCAGCGCAAAATATAATGAAGCTGTGGAAAGTGATGCACAGTTGGAGGCTTTACTTCATAAGATAGAAACAGAGGTGAATGCTGCAGTTAAAGCAAAATTGACGCAACAGCAGCAGGCTCAGCAGCAGGAAGAAGCCGACAAGGAGGCTCAGGCACAGAAAGCGGAGCAGGAAGCTAATGCAGTAACGGTTAAGGCAACGGATGTTGTTAATATACGTTCTTCTGCCAGTACGGATTCGGACTCTTTGGGTAAAGCGCAGATAGGCGATACTTATAAGAGATATGAAGAAATGGAGAATGGCTGGAGTAAGATTGATTTCAACGGGACCGAAGCATATATTAAATCCGATTATCTGGAAGTGGTGGAAGAAGCAGGTACAAGTGATTCGGATTCCTCCGAAGGGATCGATGGGACATCAAGTGGCGGTACCATAACGGTTAAGGAGAATGTTAATGTAAGAGAAGGCGCTTCTGAAACCGCTAATAAGCTTGGAGTTGCATATCGCGGAGATAAATTTGAGCTTATAGAGAAAAAAGACGGTTGGTGCAAGATCAAGTATAATGGAAAAGAAGCTTATGTAAAAGCTGATTTTGTCGAATAAAGTACTTGCATAATTGTTGAAACGGTAATATAATAATCTGCGGACAAAGGCGTCAGAGAAGCATGTGGAAATGCTTCTTTGGCGTTTTATTTTTTGAACCAATAATTATTTAATATATTAAAGGAGGACTAAGAAATGTCATACGTTGATGAGGTACTTGAGAAAGTTAAGAAAAGAGATGCGGATCAGCCGGAGTTCATTCAGGCCGTAACAGAGGTGTTGGATTCGCTTCGCCCCGTTATAGAAAAGGATGAGCAGAAGTATCGTGATCTTGCTATTCTTGAAAGGATCACGGAGCCGGATCGTCAGATAATGTTCAGAGTACCCTGGGTTGATGATAACGGTAAGGTTCAGGTAAACAGAGGCTTCCGTGTTCAGTTTAATAATGCTATAGGACCTTACAAGGGTGGTCTCAGACTTCATCCTTCGGTAAATCTTGGTATCATAAAGTTCCTTGGATTTGAGCAGATATTCAAGAATTCACTTACAACACTTCCTATCGGAGGCGGTAAGGGAGGTTCTGATTTTGATCCTAAGGGAAAATCAGATAATGAGATCATGAAATTCTGCCAGAGCTTTATGACAGAGCTTTCAAAATATATCGGTGCCGATGAGGATGTTCCTGCAGGTGATATAGGAACGGGCGCTCGTGAGATCGGTTTTATGTTTGGCCAGTATAAGAGGATTAAAGGCCTTTATGAAGGTGTCCTTACCGGTAAGGGCCTTACATACGGTGGTTCGCTGGCTCGTACAGAGGCTACAGGTTACGGTCTTCTTTATCTTACCGAAGAAATGGTAAAATGCCATGGCGATAAGATGGAAGGAAAGGTTGTAGCCGTTTCGGGTTCGGGTAATGTTGCTATTTATGCCTGCCAGAAGGCTACACAGCTTGGTGCTAAGGTTGTTACTGTTTCGGATTCCACCGGTTGGATATATGATCCCGAAGGTATTGATGTAGATCTCCTTAAAGAGGTTAAGGAAGTTAAGCGTGCACGTCTTACCGAGTATGCTGCAGCAAGAAAGTCGGCAGAATATCATGAGAAGAAGAACGGTGAGCATGGGGTATGGCAGTATAAGGTTGATATTGCACTTCCTTGCGCTACCCAGAACGAGATTGATCTTGAAGATGCAAAGATGCTTGTTGCAAATGGTGTTCAGTATGTTGCAGAGGGGGCAAATATGCCTACTACTATTGAAGCTACCCAGTATTTCCAGAAGAGTAATGTTCCTTTTGTAGGAGGTAAGGCTGCCAATGCAGGCGGTGTTGCTACTTCGGCTCTCGAGATGAGTCAGAACTCAGAGAGACTTTCATGGAGTTTCGAGGAAGTAGACAGCAAGCTTAAGGGTATTATGGTAGGTATTTATCATAATATTGATGATGCTGCTAAGGAGTACGGTATGGAAGGTAACTATGTTGCCGGTGCAAATATAGCAGGATTTAAGAAGGTTGTTGAAGCAATGATCGCTCAGGGTGTTTGCTGATCATTATCTGTTGGATTATTGTAATTTAAGGCTGCACATAAGAAAATCTTTTTTCTGTGTGCGGCCTTTTGTAATAAAAATGTAAAAATCATAAATAAAAGTTATTGACAATGCAGTCGATCATAGGTTAGTATTTAATCACGTTAAAATCAACATATCAGACGGAATCCGTCAAATTTTCAATTATTTAAATTTTTATTTTCGGTTTGGCACATTAAGTATGTGGTAGTTTAAAAATATTGGATTGGCATAGTATTGAATAAATATATAGATTATCTATGTCATACAGACCGGGGTGATTTTATGTTATCTAATGGCATGATATTGCGCGATAGATATCGTATCGTAAAGAGAATAGGCAGGGGAGGATCTTCATCTGTTTATTTGGCTGAGGACTTGTCTATAGGAAAAAAATGGGCTGTAAAATTTATAGAATCGGGTTATGACGATACGGGATGGCTTGCGCAGAACGAAATTACTATGATGATAAGGCTTGATTATGAGATGTTTCCGAGGATAGTCGATGCCTGGCAGGAAGCGGAAGGATACATAATTGTAAGTGATTATATCGAGGGCGTTACTCTTGAAAAAGTATTAAAGGAAAAGCAGATCGGTAAAAAAACAATTCTTAAATGGTGTATGGATATTGCAGGTGCGATCAAATATCTGCATGAATGTAAACCATCAATTCTTTATCTGGACCTTAAGCTGGAAAATATCATGGTCAGGAAAGACGGAACTCTCAAATTAATTGATTTTGGCATAGCCGGAAGAATAGCCCAAAGAGGTTCTTTGTACGGTACGCCGGGATACGCGGCGCCTGAACAGTATTATAACAGAGGTGATATGCTGGATGAAAGAACGGATGTGTTCGCTTTCGGAATGCTGATGTATGCAATGTTTAAAAACCAAAGGCCGGTTGGTGAACTTAAGGAACAGACAAATATTATAAGAAATGACAGAAAGATATCTAATAAGATACGGGCTTTTATTTTGAAATGTATACGCGAAGATAAGGATGAGCGCTATTTGGATATGAAGGAAGTTATTAAGGTGCTGGATTCGCTGAGAGGTAAGGAAATATATAAAATAAAGCTTGTGGCTGCTGCGTTAACAGCGGTTATCTGTATTGTGTTTTCCGGTTTTACCACTGTGAGATATGTACTTATGGAGCCGGTTAAGGATGTGGCTACGGATATGGCAAAAGAGCTGGAAGGTCACATCGTGGACGGGGAATATACCGATGAGGGTATCAGGATAATTTGCGGTTATATTGAGGCAGGTTCTCTTGATGAGAGTGCCTGTGAACGTTTTTCATATGAGGTAGGCAGAAATTATTTTCTGTTTAAACGTAATTACAGAGAAGCCCTCAGATATTTTAGAAATGTTGATGAAGAGAAGCACCCGGACTCGGTATATTACAAGCAATTATGTGAGTTACAGCTTTCCTTTGAAGAGGATAATGAAGAGTATGCAAATACTATCAGGGAATTTGCTTCTTATAATAGGTGTTTGGGTTATGAAGATGCACGTTTTGACAATACTTTAATGCTGGCTAATTTATATGAAGGAATGCAGTATTCCTCTGAGGAGGCTGTCGAAGAGGAGAAAAAATGCCTGGAAGAGGGTCTTAAAGATCTTAAATACGCTGTTATGTCCGGATTGTATGAAGATGCAGGTTCAAAGTATGAGGCTGAATATTGCAGACGGTTGTGTATGCTCTGCGAAATGGCGGGTGATAATGACAATGCGGTAAGGTACGGAGAACAGGCACTTAAGCTCATTTCCTCCGGAAATGAGGTTGTGAGACAGGACATCCGTAAACGGATGCAGATACTTAAATGCGGCGCCAAAGGTATTGGGCAGCTGTAATGTGATTAATAAGATAAAAAGGAGTTATATATGAGGAAAATGATACAAAGGGTGAGTATTGTATTATCGGGGGTTATATTAATGTCATTTATTATCGGAGTTTTACCGGTAAAGGGTGCGGAAAATGAGAAGACTTTTTTTAACAGTGATAAGAGTCTTGAAATGAAAATAATAAGGGATGACGGTATTGAGATCACGCCCAAAGAAAAAGAGATCATATATACAAACAGAGGCCTTGAGTATCGGATGAATATGACCTGTATTCCGGAGCTTTTTGAATATAAGAAGGGAGCGGAAGGTAACAGTGATGTAGAAGATTTTATAAGTATAAAGGTATTGGGGGAATATGCCATAAGCTATGATAAAGGTGAGAATTTCAATGATTGGACAGGTGTTGCCGACGGACGGCTGCAGGTTAATTCGTCGTGGCTTAAGGATGGGGATTATTGCATTAAATTTCGCAGAACACAGGAATATGTTTTAAATGAGGAAAAGATCGAGAGCCGTCGTTTAGCTCTTCTGGTTTCTTCAAATTGTGTAAATGATAATGTTAAAGAGAAGACAGAAGAGAAGCCTGAAGGGACAGTGGAAAATACAGAAGAGAAGCAGGAAGAGACGGGGGAAAAGACAGAAGAAAAAACAGAAGTGAAGGATGAAAAGAAAGAGGAGAGGGAAGCAGAGAAGAAAGCGGAGAAAGAAGCGGAGGAAGAAGCGGAGGAAGAAAAAAAACGTTTATCGGCAGAGCTTGAGAATAATATAAATGAGGCCGTAAAGATCATCGAAGGGGAAGGGGTTCATGTTACGGAATCAAAATTATATTATATTAAGCTTGACACTAACCCTCCCGGGCTTATTTTGAACTGCGATCATAATGAGGGGGAGTGGGTGAATGACTGTGTTAACTGTCAGGTTATGATAAATGATACCGGATCAAAACCTTCAAGGCTTATTATATCCTATGACGGGGAAAATATTATTGACGAAAGCTATGAAAATGATAGCAGTTTCAGCGGTTTACAAAAGGAATTTACCATAAGGGCAGAAAGTAAATCCTCAGATGGGGATGAATTGAAAGTCAAGGTATATGACGGAGCCGGAAATGTAACCGGGATAGTCAGAAAAATATGCATAGATAAAACATTACCTTCGGTGGAAATTAGTAATCTTGAAGAAGGAAAAACATATCGTGAACCGGTAAGCATAAAAATAGATGGAAAAGATGCAGCCCCGGAATCGGTATGTGTGGGTTATACCATAAAAAGAATTCTTCAGGGAGTGGAGGAGACCATTGATTGTTCGGCTAAAACCTTGTCGGAACTGTTAAAAGAGCCGTTGTATACAGTTCCTTCGGATGGTGATTATATTGTTGAATGCTCTGCTACGGATCGGGCAGGAAATAAGGCATCGGTAATTAAGCGTTCCTTTAGAGTAGATACTACGGTACCGGGACTGATTTTTGAAGGTATCGGTGAGGGTATGGTCCTGAGTAAAGGGGGAGCCCTTAAAGTAACGGCTTTTGATAATTTTGCGGACGGATATAAGGTAAGCCTAAAGGGATGTGTCAGTTCGGGAGGACAGAATACAAATCTTAAGCTTTCGGAATATAAGACCGACGGACTTATAAGCTCCAATACCTATTATTTTAAAACCGATGGCGATTACAGTGTGGATGCGTCGGTAGTGGATGCAGCCGGGAATTCTTATGAGGACAGTATTTCCTTTTCTGTTGATACTACTGCTCCTTTGATCACGGTCCTTAAAAGTGTGAATGCAAAGAATGATATTATAACCAATGAGCCGCCTATGCTCAGTTTTAAAATAACTGAGAAAAATTATGAGACTGCCGATGTGAGTTGTGTTTTGAAGAGGGGAGAGGCTTCAAATTATACGGAATTGTGTAAAACTCCCGAATGGGTAATGGGTCAGGAAAATGAGGAATTCCACATTTCCATAGAGGAAGAAGGAAGTTATGAATTATGTGTAAATGCAAGAGATGCAGCCGGGAATACTGCGGGAAAAACCATCAGATTTGTTCTTGATATGACCGGACCTCAGATAGATTATGTTGATAATCTGGATAGGAAATATGTAAAGAGTTTTAAATTGCCGGATAATTTTAATGAATATATTAAAGATCAGGGTGAAGTAAGCTATGAGACTTATTTAAACAGCATGAATTATGATGAAAATGAGGAAATAGAAGAAGACGGTAAATATGTTCTAAAAGTTTCGGCTATAGATGATGCCGGAAATCAGGCGGAAAAAACCGTAGAATTTATTGTTGATTCAACCGTTCCCAGAGTTGTAATTGACGGAATGGGAGATGACGGAAGCGTGAATAAGGACGAGACTATAATATTGAGTCTTTATGATGAAGGCGATTATTTTAAGTCCGTAAAATTAAATGATGTGGAATATGTAACCGAAACCGGACAGACCAGTGTAGAACTGTCTATTCCTGATTACGGGTCTTATGAAATATATGTGGAAGCAGCCGATAAGGCAGAAAATGTTCTTACACAGACTATTGAAGCCAAATGTGCGAATGCCTCTCCGGTAGATGCGGGTACATCTACCATAAGGACCCTTAAAAAATCCGAAAATAACGGTTCCGATAAAGGATTAAGGATTTTTCTTATTATTATGACGGTTGTGATCTTTGCCGGGGCTATTGTGGTCTTTTTTCTGTATAATTACAGGAATGAAGATAAAGAGTGATATGTATCAATAAAAGCACAAGGTATTGTATTAAACAAAAAAAATGGTACTATAGATGGTGAACGTTTTTGACAGTTTATTGATGAAAAGGAGTGCCATGAATTACAGAGATAATACAAAGGTTATAAATATCGGCGGTGTTAAGATAGGCGGAGGGAATCCTGTAAGGATCCAATCTATGACAAATACAAAGACTGAAGATGTTAAGGCAACGGTGGAGCAGATATTGCGGCTTGAAGAAGCCGGATGTGAACTGATAAGATCTACCGTGCCTACCTCTGAGGCCGCAAAAGCTTTTTCGGAAATTAAAAAGCAGATACATATTCCGCTTATAGCGGATATACATTTTGATTATAAACTTGCTATTGAGGCCATGGAGAATGGTGCCGATAAGATAAGGATCAATCCGGGAAATATAGGCAGAAGGGAAAATGTAGAAGCCGTTGTTAAAGTGGCAAAGGAAAGGAATATCCCTATAAGAGTAGGAGTTAATTCGGGGTCGCTTGAAAAACCCCTGCTTGAAAAATACGGAGGAGTAACGGCCGAGGGTATAGTGGAGAGTGCGCTGGAAAAGGTTGGGATCATTGAAGATTGCGGTTACGATAATATAGTTGTAAGCATTAAGTCTTCCGATGTAATGATGTGTGTGCGCGCCCATGAATTGATCGCACCCAAATGCAGTTATCCACTGCACGTAGGTATTACGGAATCGGGTACTGTCCGTTCGGGAAATATTAAATCCGCAGTTGGGCTTGGGATCATATTGAATATGGGGATAGGTGATACTATAAGAGTTTCGCTTACCGGAGATCCTGTTGAGGAGATCATTTCCGCAAAAAGAATACTAAAGACACTTAATTTAAGGAAAGGCGGAATAGAAATAGTATCCTGTCCGACTTGCGGAAGAACAAATATAGATCTGATCTCTCTGGCGGAAGAAACCGAGAAACTTGTTGCGGGTTATGATCTTGATATAAAGGTTGCCTGTATGGGCTGTGTTGTAAACGGACCGGGGGAAGCCAAAGAGGCAGATATAGGAATAGCAGGAGGAAAGGGAGAAGGGATACTTATAAGAAAAGGTGAGATAGTTAAGAAAGTCAGGGAGGATGAACTGCTTTCAACACTTAAATATGAGTTGGATAATTGGGGGAAATAATGTATAAATTATTTTTTGAGGTGTTTCCTACTTTAAAATTTAATAAAGAGCTTACAATGTTGTTTCAGAATGTGGAGATCATTAAGTTATCCCAGAATACGGCCCGTGACAGATTGAAAGTTTACATAAAATCAGATCATATTATAGAGAAACAGGATATATACAGTGTTGAGAGAGAAATAATGAAACAGCTTTTTTCCAATACTGATATGTGTGTCGTTATATATGAAAAATTTGAACTGTCCTCCCGGTTTAATGTCAGAGCTTTTATGGAAGCATATAAAGAGAGCATACTGGAAGAGTTTAAGCATTATAATCAATTTGATTATCTTATCTTATATCATGCCGATTATGATTATCCTGAGGAGAACATATTAAAACTTACCCTGGATGATACCTTAGTTGCCAGGGAACATAAGGAGGATATTGTAAGGATCCTTGAGAAGATTCTTAATGAAAGGTGTAATTTAAACGCAGAGGTGTATATTAACTATAAAAAACCCGAAGAAAGTAAGGCCAGGGCCAACTCCGTACATAAAATCTCTGAAGAGATCACAAGGGTGGTTCAGGGAACGGAAAAAGAAGTGACTGCTTACGGAACTGCTACGATCACAGATGAGGATGCTGCGGGGGCGGAAGGTATAAATACGGTTAATGATGGAAGCGGTATAAATACCGATGCTCCGGCTCAGGATGCGGGCAGTGATGATATGGGTACATATGGTACAGGGGGTAAAACCGGAGCCGGCAGCGATATAATAAAAACCGAAGCTTCCGTTAATGAGGATAAAAAACCGGATTCCGGTAAGAAAACCGGTGAATATAATAAAAAGGGTTACGGTAAGGGAGGATACAAGAGAAAAAGTTATAAAGAGTCAGATAATCCGGATGTGATCTTCGGCAGGGATTTTGACGATGAGCCCATGCAGATAATCGATTTGGAAGGTATTACGGGAGAGGTTACCGTATACGGAAAGATAATAAGACTTGAAAGCCGTGAAACCAAAAACGGGAAGTTGCTCGTGATATTTGATATCACCGATAATACGGATACCATTACGGTAAAAATGTTTCCCCGTTTAGAACAACAGGAGAAGCTGTTTTCGTATCTTAAGGAAGGAAATTTCATATTAATAAAGGCAGTTGCCGATATTGATAAATTTGATGGTGAATTATCTCTTGGATTCGTAAACGGGATTAAGAAAGCTTTAGGAAATGATAAGGCTATACGTATGGATACCGAACCGGTTAAAAGAGTGGAACTTCACTGTCATACCAAAATGAGTGATATGGACGCTGTTTCCGATGTGGCGGATATAATGAAGAGAGTCGCTTTATGGGGGCATAAGGCATTGGCTATCACAGATCATGGGGTGGTTCAGGCTTTTACGGATGCTTTCCATGCTTTGCCTAAATTAAAAAAGGAGTATCCTGATTTTAAGCTTATTTACGGTGTGGAAGGATATCTTGTGGATGATTCCATGGGAATTGTTGCAAACGATAAAGGACAGGTGCTGGATGATAAATATGTTGTTTTTGATATAGAAACAACAGGCTTCAGTGCGGAAAAAAATAATATTATTGAAATAGGTGCCGTAAAGGTGGAGGGAGGTAAGATAACAGATAAATTCTCTACCTTTGTTAATCCCAAAGAGCCGATTCCCTACAGGATAACACAGCTTACTACAATAACCGATTCCATGGTTGAAGATGCTCCCTTTATATCTGAGGTATTGCCTAAGTTTCTTGATTTTATCGAAGGCTGTGCTCTGGTAGCCCATAATGCCAGGTTTGATGTAAGTTTTATTCGGCAGAAGGCGAAGGATCTTGGGATAGAAACGGATTTTACTTATCTTGACACGGTGGCTATGGCCAGGGCTATGCTTCCTGAGCTTGGTAAATTCCAGCTTCAGCATGTTGCAAAGGCTTTGAAGGTTCCTCTTGAAACCCATCACAGGGCGGTGGATGATGCCGGATGTACTGCGGAAATATTTGTTAAACTTGTAAAACGTCTTAAAGATATGGGAATAGAAGATCTTAAAGCGCTTAAGGAATATGGAGAAAATTCGGTTGACATAATACGGAAATCAATGGCTCATCATGTGATCATACTTGCAAAAAATGAGGTGGGCAGGATTAATCTTTATAAGCTTGTATCCTGGTCTCATCTTAAGTATTTCAGAAGGACTCAGAGGATTCCCAAGAGTCTTCTGCAGAAATACCGGGAAGGTCTTATAATAGGTTCCGCCTGCTCATCGGGAGAACTGTACAGGGCCATCCTTGACCAGCGGGGGGATGAGGAGCTTGCAAGAATTGCGGATTTCTATGATTATCTGGAAGTTCAGCCTCTTGGTAATAATGAATATATGATCAATGATGATCATTATGAAAATGTAAATTCCAAAGAGGATCTTATTAATATAAATAAGAAGATAATTGCTTTGGGAGAGAAGCTTAATAAGCCGGTTGTCGCAACCTCGGATGTACATTTCCTTGATCCGGAGGACGAGGTATACCGACGTATAATAATGGCCGGGAAGGATATGAAAGGCGCAGACGAACAGCCACCTCTTTATCTGAAAACTACTGAAGAGATGATGAATGAATTTGATTATATCCCGTATGATAAGGCCTATGAAATTGTTGTAGAGAATACCAATCTTATAGCGGATATGGTGGATTATATAGAACCGGTAAGACCGGATAAATGTCCGCCGGTAATAGCCGATTCCGATCGGATATTAAGGGATATCTGTTATAATAAGGCCCATGAAATGTATGGGGAGGAGCTTCCTGTACAGGTGTCTTCCCGACTTGAGAGAGAGCTTAATTCTATAATAAGCAATGGATTTGCGGTTATGTATATTATTGCCCAGAAGCTTGTATGGAAATCCATGGAGGACGGATATCTGGTAGGCTCCCGAGGCTCCGTAGGGTCTTCTTTTGTTGCTACCATGGCGGGAATAACGGAGGTAAATCCTTTAGCACCGCATTACTTATGCCCCGAGTGTCATTATGTTGATTTTGAATCGGAAGAAGTGAAGGCATATTCGGGAAGAGCGGGCTGCGATATGCCGGATAAGCTCTGCCCCAAATGCGGTCATCCTTTAAATAAAGAGGGCTTTGACATTCCTTTTGAGACTTTTTTGGGATTTAAAGGGGATAAGGAACCGGATATAGATCTTAATTTTTCGGGAGAGTATCAGTCAAAGGCACATAAATATACGGAGGTTATTTTCGGCGACGGTCAGACCTTCAGGGCCGGGACCATAGGCACCCTTGCGGATAAGACCGCTTACGGTTATGTTAAGAATTATTATGAAGAACGGGGTATTAAGAAGCGGCCTTGTGAAATAAACAGGATAACCATGGGATGTACGGGGATACATAGAACAACCGGACAGCATCCGGGGGGAATAATTGTTCTTCCGGTGGGAGATGAGATATATTCCTTTACACCTATCCAGCATCCGGCCAATGATATGGAAACGGATATAGTTACTACTCATTTTGATTATCATTCCATAGATCATAACCTTCTTAAACTGGATATACTTGGGCATGATGATCCTACTATGATCAGAATGCTTCAGGATCTTACAGGGACAGATCCTCAAAAGGTAGCTCTTGACGATAAGGATGTTATGTCTTTGTTTCAGAATACTTCGGCACTTAAAATAGAACCCTCCGATATAGGGGGTACCAAGCTTGGAACCCTCGGGATTCCGGAATTCGGAACTGATTTTGCCATGCAGATGGTAATAGATACCAAACCCCAGGCTTTTTCCGATCTTGTAAGGATAGCGGGATTATCTCACGGGACCGATGTTTGGCTGGGAAATGCCCAGACACTCATAGAAGAAGGGAAGGCAACTATCGCTACCTGTATCTGCACCAGAGATGATATTATGACTTATCTTATAGGAATGGGTCTGGATTCGGAAGAGTCCTTTAAAATAATGGAAAATGTCAGGAAAGGTAAGGTGGCAGGGGGCAAATGTGAGCAATGGCCGGCCTGGAAGGAGGATATGGAGAAACACTCCGTACCCGATTGGTATATCTGGTCCTGCGAAAAGATAAAATATATGTTTCCCAAGGCTCATGCGGCAGCTTATGTTATGATGGCCTGGAGGATCGCTTATTATAAAGTTAATTATCCATTGGCATATTATGCGGCATTTTACAGTATAAGGGCATCGGGATTTTCCTATGAAAAGATGTGCCTGGGCAGAGCGGTACTTGAGCAGAATCTCGCTGATTATAAGAAAAGAGAGGATACTCTCACTAAGAAAGAGCAGGATGAGCTTAAGGATATGAGACTGGTACAGGAAATGTATGCACGCGGTATTGAATTCATGCCCATAGATCTTTTTAAGGCACAGGCTCATAAATGCCGGATAATAGACGGAAAGATAATGCCTCATCTTGGCAGTATAGAAGGTCTGGGAGATAAAGCCGCAGATGCCATAGTAGATGCCTGCAAGGATGGTCCGTTTATATCCAGAGACGATTTCAGGGAGAGGACAAAGGTTTCAAATACGGTTATAGAGAAATTATCGGAATTAAGGATATTGGATTCTTTGCCGGCTTCCAACCAGCTGTCGTTATCTGATTTTTTTGCCCTTACCTGATGGATATTGTGTCATAAAATTAGATTAGCCACTTTACATAAGAGGAAATAAATGTTTATAATAGTAAGGATATCGTTTAGATAGGGATAAATACGAGTAAGAGACAGTATTATGCATTAAGATGGACTAAGGAGAATAAGATGAGTCAGGGACTTGAAATAAGA
The DNA here is from genome assembly GCA_024693925.1 of Lachnospiraceae bacterium. Lineage (GTDB taxonomy): Bacteria > Bacillota > Clostridia > Lachnospirales > Lachnospiraceae > UBA2868. The sequence continues at coordinate 38,201 of JAILKH010000038.1, forward strand.
TGGCATGGCAGGGGTGGCCAGGGGGCCAAGACTGCGGCATTGCTGTTGGCGGATGTTGCTTTTAAGACGGGAGCGCATGTACAGGGGTTCCCGGAATACGGACCGGAGAGAATGGGGGCACCTATTACTGCATATAACAGAATCTGTAAGGATGAAATAAGAGTTCATTCCAATATTTATACCCCGGATCTGGTGGTAGTTGTGGATGAGACCCTGCTTCATTCCGTCGATGTGACCGCAGGCCTTAAAGAGGATGGTGCGATCATAATAAATACTCCCAAGGATAAAGAAGAGATAATTCCTTTGTTAAACGGTTATAAGGGAAGAGTGTATACAGTTGATGCAAGGCGTATATCAGTGGAAACGCTGGGTAAGAATTTCCCTAATTCTCCCATGCTTGCAGCTGCAGTTGCGGTGAGCCGGGTAATGGATAGGGATTCCTTTATCAGAGAGATGAGAACTTCCTATGAGCATAAATTCGCTAAGAAGCCGGAGGTTATCGAAGGAAATATGAAGGCTCTTACAATGACTTTTGAAGAGTTGGCGGATGCTCTTTCTGAGACTGCATAAAAAGAGAAACGACATAAATTGATGGATAAGGCATAAGAAATCTGCGGTAAGCGGTATTTCCTATGTTAATGAAAGGATTAAAAATGAGAACGGACGTTAAAAAGATTAACGAGCAGACTCCCCATCAGGATCTGACAGAAGGCCTGATGATGTTTGCGGGGGGGACATCCAAGGAGTTTAATACCGGTGAATGGAGAACTTCAACACCGGTTTTTCATGAGGAAAAATGCAAGCAATGTCTTCTGTGTGCACCGGTATGTCCCGATGGCAGTATACCTGTAAAAGACAGTAAAAGACTTGATTTTGATTATGATCATTGTAAGGGCTGCGGTATATGCGAAAAAGCCTGTCCCTTCGGTGCGATCACTATGAGGGAGGGAATGTAGAATGCCTAAGAAAGACAGAATGTCGGGAAATGAAGCGGTTGCTTATGCGATCCGTCAGGTTAATCCGGATGTAATGCCGGCATTTCCCATAACACCTTCAACGGAAATCCCGCAGCTTGTATCCACATATATAGCAAACGGACAGATGGATACGGAATTTATCCCTGTTGAGTCCGAGCATTCTTCCATGAGTGCCACAATAGGAGCAGAGGCAGCAGGTGCGCGGAGTCTGACTGCAACATCTTCTGCGGGGCTGGCTCTTATGTGGGAGGAATTATTACTTGCTGCATCTAACCGCATGCCATGTGCATTGACACTGGTAAACAGAACACTTTCCGGTCCTATAAATATAAATTGTGATCATTCGGACGGAATGGGAGCAAGAGATACGGGATGGATACAGATATATGCCGAGAATAATCAGGAGGCATATGATAACTTTGTTCAGGCTTATCCCATAGCTGAAAATAAGAAGGTACATTTGCCTATAATGGTTTGTCAGGATGGATTTATTACCTCTCATGCCGTTCAGAATATAGAACTTTTGGATGATGATACCGTGAAGGATTTTGTGGGTACCTATGAACCGGAAGAATATCTTCTTAATACGGGAAAGCCCATAGCTGTCGGCCCTTATTCAATTTCCAATTATGCGATGGAAGCCAAGAAAAATCAGGAAATCGCCATGGAAAACAGCAAAGAGGTTATCCTTGAAGTGGCTAAAAGATTTGAGAGGGTATCCGGCAGAAAATACGGTCTTTTTGAAGAGTACAGGACGGAAGATGCCGATTATATCATGTTTATAATGGGATCGGCTGCCGGTACCGCCAAACAGGCCTGCGATGATCTCAGAGAAAAGGGTATGAAGGTTGGTATTATGAAACTCAGAGTTTTCAGACCCTTCCCCGCATCGGAGATCGCAGAGGCCTTAAGAAATTGTAAATGTGTTGCCATAATGGACAGATGTGAAAGCTATAATGGAAATGGCGGACCGTTAAGTATGGAGGTTTGTGCCGCATTGTTTAAGTATAAAGTGAATATTGAAGCCGTTAGTTATATGTACGGACTTGCGGGACGTGATTTTACGGTGGATCATGTATATGATATATTTGCTGAGATCCATGAGTTTATCAAGAACGGAACTGAAGTTGAACAATATAAATATATAGGATTAAGAAAGTAAGGAGGACGCCGGGATGAGTTATAATCTTAAAGAAGTAATGAACAAGCCCGAGCGTTTAGCTGCGGGACACAGAATGTGTGCAGGCTGTGGTGCCACCATTGCGGTAAGAGGAGTACTCAGAGCACTTCATGAAGGAGATCATGCGGTAATAGGAAATGCTACCGGATGTTTGGAAGTATCAACTTTTATGTATCCTTATACGGCCTGGGAGGATTCGTATATCCATAATGCTTTCGAAAATGCAGGAGCAACATTATCGGGAGTTGAAACCGCTTATCGTGCACTTAAGAAAAGAGGAAAGATAGCAGAGGATGAAAACTATAAGTTTATAACCTTTGGCGGAGACGGTGGAACTTATGATATAGGCTTTCAGTCACTGTCGGGAGCGATGGAGAGAGGTCATGATATGGTTTATGTATGCTACGATAACGGGGCATATATGAATACAGGTATACAGAGATCTTCCGCAACTCCCATGTATGCGGATACCACAACTACACCGGTAGGTTCCAACAGCAACGGAAAGATGCAGAACCGAAAGGATCTGGCTGCCATCATAGCAGAACATGATGTTCCCTATGTTGCCCAGACTACCCTTACCCAGAATTTTAAGGATATGTATAAGAAATCCGAAAAAGCCATCTATACGGAAGGAGCTGCATTCCTTAATATCATGGCTCCCTGTCCCAGAGGCTGGAGATATGATACCAGTGAAATAATGAAAATATGTAAGCTGGGTGTGGAAACCTGTTACTGGCCTTTATTTGAAGTGGATCATGGCAAATGGATATTAAATTATGAGCCGAAGAAGAAACTGCCGATAGAGGATTTCTTAAGGGAGCAGGGTAGATTTAAGCATTTGTTCAAAAAAGGAAATGAAGATCTTATAGTCCAGTTCCAAAATGAAGTAGACAGACGGTGGGAGGATCTTAAGTATCGCTGTGCAAGATGAGTCTTCCTTGACGGAGATTTTTACATCGAATATAATCAATTAGACATAAGATGGATCATAACAGAGGTGACATTTGATATTGATTTAAGCCGGTTACCGGTGCGGGGGATGGTATCCGGTGTTTTACGATAAAAGGAGAAGCAGTATGATAAAAAGTATGACAGGATTCGGGCGTTTCGAGAAATGCGATGAAAGACGCAAGATTGCTGTTGAGATAAAGTCAGTTAATCACAGGTATTTGGATGTAAATATTAAGATGCCCAAAAAGCTGAGTTTTTTTGAAACATCGGTACGCAGTCTTCTTAAAGAATATATGCAAAGAGGTAAGGTTGATATATATATCACCTATGAAGACTATACGGAGAGTAATTTCAGTCTTAAATATAATAAAGATATGGCAAAGGCTTATCTTCATTATCTAAACGAAATGGAAAGTGAGTTCGGTCTTGAGAATGATATACGTGTATCGGTGCTTTCAAGGTATCCTGAGGTATTTACCCTTGAGGAACAGGATGTGGATGAGGATGAATTGTGGAATGAGCTGGAAGCTGTTATCAGGAAAGCCTGCGAAGCCTTTGTACAATCCCGCCTTACAGAAGGAGAAAACCTTAAGAAGGATCTTATCGGAAAGCTTGACGGTATGCTTGAATGTGTGGCTGTTATTGAGGAACGTGCTCCTTTCATAGTGGAAGAATATAAAACCAAGATACGGGATAGGGTCAGTGATATGCTTTCCGATTCCAAGATCGATGAGAACAGGATACTTACGGAAGTTACCCTGTTTGCGGACAGAGTTTGTGTTGATGAAGAGATCGTAAGACTCAAGAGTCATATTAACGGAACCAGGGATACCCTTCTTAAGGGCGGTTCGGTTGGACGTAAGCTTGATTTTATAGCACAGGAGATGAATCGCGAGGCTAATACCATTTTGTCAAAATCAACCGATCTTTCGACTTCAAATGTTGCGATCGATCTTAAAACCAATATAGAAAAGGTTCGTGAGCAGATACAGAATATTGAATAAATTCGGAGGTGGATATGCAAAAAGGAATATTATTCATACTTTCAGGTTTTGCAGGTTCCGGAAAGGGCACCATCGTTAAGGAATTATTAAAAAGATATGATAATTATGCACTATCGGTATCCGCTACAACAAGGGCTCCGAGACCCGGCGAGAGAGATGGGCGTGAGTATTTCTTTAAAACAAAAGAGGAGTTTGAAGCTATGATATCGGCTGATGAACTTCTTGAGCATGCCCAATATGTGGGAAATTATTATGGAACTCCGAAAAAATATGTTGAGGAGGTGTTGAATTCCGGTAAAGATGTTATTCTGGAAATAGAGCAGCAGGGTGGTTTCCAGATAAAAGAAAAATGTCCGGATGCTTTACTGGTCTTTGTTATGCCGCCTTCGGTAAAGGAGATTTATAATCGTTTAAAGAAACGGGGAACCGAAGATGAAGAAACAATAATGAAGCGTATGAAACAAGGTTCAAAAGAGGCAGAAGTCATTGCCGGATATGATTATCTTATTATAAATGATGATCTTGATAAATGCGTGGAAAATATTCATGCAACAGTTCAGTGTGCAAAATTCGCAACCGGCAGGAATGCTGATCTTATAAATGATGTGATCACTGGATTCGGTGATTTTTTAAAAGGAAATGTATAAAATATAAATAAAATACAAGTATTGGCATAAGGATATGTCCGGTTGGATATTTCTTTGCCCTTTAAGAGGAGGAAAAAATATGTTACATCCGTCATACAGCGATCTTATGAAGGTCGTAAACAGCGAAGTTGAAGAAGGAGAGCAGCCGGTAGTAAACAGCCGTTACTCAATAGTTATGGCTACCAGTAAAAGAGCCAGACAGCTTATAGACGGAGCTCCGACTCCGGTAGAAGATGCTGAGGATAAGAAGCCTTTATCCGTTGCAATAGAAGAATTGAACTCCGGAGTAGTAAAGGTAGTCGGAGAATAATTAAGAGATAGTATGAAAGTATTGTTTGTTTCCCTTGGTTGTGATAAAAATCTGGTGGATTCCGAGTATATGCTGGGGATTCTTAGAAAGCGCGGTTATGACTTTACCGATGATGAAGAAGAAGCTGATGTAATAGTCGTTAATACCTGTTGTTTTATCGGTGATGCAAAGGAAGAAAGTATTAATACCATAATTGAACTGGGAAGTTTAAGACTGGATGATAATAAAAAATGCAGGGCGCTTATCATTACCGGATGTCTTGCGCAGAGGTATTATGAGGAGATCCGTGAAGAGCTTCCCGAAGTAGATGCCGTTATAGGTACAACTGCCTATGATGAAATAGACAGGGTTATTGAGGAAGTATTGAAGGGAAACAGGGTTGAGAGCTTAAAAGATACCGATCGGCTTGTTATTCCCGAAGAATCAAGGATAGTTACAACAGGTGGATATTATTCATTTCTTAAAATTGCCGAAGGCTGTGATAAGCATTGCACTTATTGTATCATTCCATCCTTAAGAGGGCATTATCGCTCCGTCCCTATGGAAAGGCTTATTAAAGAGGCAAATGACCTGGTGGAAGGCGGAGTTAAGGAACTGATCCTTGTTGCGCAGGAAACCTCTATGTACGGGCTTGATATTTACGGTAAAAAATCACTTCATCTGTTGCTTAGGGAACTATGTAAGATTGACGGCCTTGAATGGATAAGGGTGCAATACTGCTATCCGGAAGAAATCACCCGGGAGCTGATCGAGGTGATGAGGGATGAGCCCAAAATATGCAAATACATTGATATGCCTATCCAGCATGCCTCCGATGCTGTTCTTAAGAGGATGGGAAGGCATACAAGCCGTAATGAATTGAGTGAGATCATTCATGAATTAAGAGAGAATATTCCGGATATAGCAATACGTACCACTCTTATTACAGGTTTTCCCGGAGAGACCGGGGAGGATCATGAAATCCTTGTCAATTTTGTTGATGAGATGGAATTTGACCGGCTGGGAGTTTTTACTTATTCTGCAGAAGAGGGCACTCCTGCAGCTTCATTTCCTGATCAGATAGAGGAAGAGATCAAAGTTGCGAGAAGAGATGAAATAATGAAATTGCAACAGGAGATCGCATATGCTCATGCTGATGATATGATCGGCTCCGCACTCGATGTAATTGTTGAGGGAAAGCTTGTGGGCGAGGAAATATATTCCGCCCGTACTTATATGGACGCGCCGGGGGTAGATGGTTTACTGTTTATCAATACGGAACGCGAGCTTATGAGCGGTGATATAGTCAGAGTTAAAGTTACCGGTGCAAATGAATATGATTTGATTGGAGAACTGTGTGATGAATCTTCCTAATAAATTGACAGTATTAAGGGTTATAATGATTCCGTTTTTTGTTTTCTTTATGTTGGTGGATATTCCGGCAGGTTACGGTAAATGGATAGCTCTTGTGATTTTTATCCTTGCAAGTTTTACGGATATGCTGGACGGTAAGATCGCCAGGAAATATAATCTGGTAACCAACTTTGGAAAGTTTATGGATCCTCTTGCGGATAAGCTTCTGGTTTGTTCCGCACTTATTTGTCTTGTGGAAAAAGGCAGTCTGGCTTCATGGATGGTCATAGTGATAATCAGCCGTGAATTTGTTATAAGCGGCTTCAGGCTTATAGCTTCCGATAAAGGGGTAGTGATAGCAGCCAGTTATTTCGGCAAGTTTAAGACCGTATTTCAAATGATCATGATATGTTTGCTTATAGCGGATATACAGAATGATATATACAAGATCTTTACGGTGATCATTACTTGGATCGCCCTTATATTAACGGTGGTATCGCTGATAGATTATTTGTATAAAAATAAAGAAGTATGGTGATTAAGAGGATGATAATATGGCTAAAGACAAATTAAGAGACAAGATTAAGGTAAAACTCGGGGAAGCGGTTGATAATAATGTAAAAGATCGGGTGAATGATGTAAATGATCCGGAAACCGAATCCGGGGAGGATACTGTTGATAATGGTTTTTTTGTCAAATATTTTAAGATCTGCGGGATGAAGGAGAAGGATGTCCGTTCAAATCTTAAGGATATGCTTTCAGCTAAGAATCCTAAAGTAAGTTATGAAGCTGTACCGGGAGAAGTTCATATTAAGCTTGAAGCCAGGGATGAGGGTGACAGCAGTGCAAAAAAACTGGCGAAACCTCTGGTTAAGGAAATAAAGAATCGTTTCGGCTTGAATATTTATACTACAGATAAAGATACTACCCTTGAGAAGGCGGTAGTAGATCTTCTTAAAACCAATTCGCTTGTGCTTGCCACCTGTGAATCCTGTACGGGGGGAATGATCGCTTCAAGGATCATTGATGTTCCCGGAGCTTCCGAGGTTTTTAAAGAAGGCTTTGTTACGTATTCCAATAAGGCTAAAAGGACAAGACTCGGTGTTAAGAAGGGTACTCTCCTTAAGTACGGTGCGGTAAGCGAAGAGACTGCCAAGGAGATGGTTAAAGGCTGTGCCACCGTATCAAAAGCGAATGTTACTCTTTCAACCACCGGAATTGCAGGTCCTGACGGAGGAACGGAAGATAAGCCGGTCGGACTTGTTTATGTAGGTTGTAATGTATGTGGAAAGACAAGGATAAATAAATACAATTTTGACGGTGACAGGATGGAGATAAGACAGAAAGCAACATCCTGTGCCCTTTCGCTTTTAAGAACCTGCATTTTGGAATATTACAGTGAGAAAAATTTCTCATGATCTTATTATGAAGTCATCTTGCCCTTATGGTTTTATGGGCAGGATGATAAGTTGTCATGTCAACATTGTCATTTTATATTTGTAAATTCATTTGATAGGCTTATAATTTGAAGAAGACCGGTCTGATAAAATTGTAAAAAATCAGATTAAAGTCCGGTTTATATCTCATTTACCCATTATTTTTTTGATATACTTACTGACGTTTGGATCGGAAGTACGGCTCCGGTTTGGAATATATGGAAATTAACAATAAAAATCGCTTGACAATACCGAACAGATGTTTTATATTACTCAATATACCGAACGAATGTTCCGAACATAACGTTCGAACAGAAAACGGATATTTAAAATAATAAGAATATAAATTATCTGTCCTGCAGAGGGGATATCGGTAATCTTGTAAGAGAGAGTAAAAGGAGAAGAAATGGAAAGAGAAGAAAAGATTAAAGCACTTGAAGTTGCATTGTCAAAGATAGAGAAGGAATATGGTAAGGGTTCCGTAATGAAGCTGGGAGATACGGCTAATCATATGAACGTTGAGACTATTCCCACAGGATCTTTAAGTCTTGATATAGCCTTGGGTCTTGGAGGAATTCCCAAGGGAAGGATAATTGAAATATACGGTCCCGAATCCTCGGGTAAGACTACAGTCACGCTTCATATGATAGCAGAGGTTCAGAAGAGAGGCGGAATTGCAGGATTTATTGATGCCGAACATGCACTTGATCCTGTATACGCACGAAATATCGGGGTAGATATCGATAATCTGTATATTTCACAGCCCGATAACGGAGAACAGGCACTGGAGATAACCGAAACCATGGTTCGCTCGGGAGCGGTTGATATCATAGTTGTCGATTCGGTAGCCGCATTGGTTCCTAAGGCGGAAATAGATGGTGATATGGGAGATTCACATGTAGGTTTGCAGGCACGTCTTATGTCTCAGGCTCTGCGTAAACTTACTGCGGTCATTTCAAAGTCAAATTGTACGGTGGTATTTATAAACCAGCTTAGAGAAAAGGTTGGAATTATGTTCGGTAATCCGGAAACAACCACAGGTGGTCGTGCTCTTAAGTTTTATTCTTCGGTACGTCTTGATGTCAGAAGAATAGAGGCATTGAAACAGGGGGGTGAAGTGATCGGAAACAGGACTCGGGTTAAGGTCGTTAAGAACAAGATAGCTCCTCCGTTCAAGGAAGCTGAATTTGATATAATGTTTGGAAAGGGTATATCAATGGTAGGTGATGTGTTGGATCTTGCCGCAAATATTGATGTTATTGTTAAGTCGGGAGCATGGTATTCATATGAAGGTCAGAAGATCGGACAGGGAAGAGAAAACACCAAGACCTATTTAGAGCAAAATCCCGAGATTTTAGCTGAAGTGGAAAAGAAAGTGCGTGCCCATTACGGACTGATAGAAGATGGTGCTGTGGCAGAGAAGGAAGATATAAATGAATAATGTTCACGGCTGGTGATGAGATGATTGTAACTGAGATAACGGAATATAATAAGGGAAAATATAAAATATATTTAAATGATGAATTCGCCTTTGTTTTATACAAAGGCGAATTATATAAATATAAAATTAAAGAAGGGGATGAACTTTCGGAGGATGAAATAAGGGATATTAAGGTTAATATTATCTTAAAAAGAGCCAGGCTGAGAGCTATGAATCTGTTGAAAAACAGAGATTATACGGAAAAAGCCCTTCGTAATAAGCTGAATGATAGTCTGTATCCTGCTGATATAGTAGATGAAGCGGTTAAATATGTGAAATCCTACGGATATGTGGATGATCTTAGATATGCCTCTAATTTTATAGCCGGTAACAGAACAGCAAAAAGCAGAAAAGAAATAATGCTTAAGCTTCGGCAAAAAGGAATAGAGGAAAGTATTATAGAGGAAGCGTTTAACGGGGAGGACTTTGATGAAGAAGAGGAGTATAAGCTTATACAAAAGCTTATACTGAAAAAATATAAAAAGCTTAATTTTAATGATCCCTCGGTAAGGCATAAAATTTGTGGATATATGTATTCAAAAGGGTTTTCGATAGAAAAGGTGAATTGTATCCTTAATAGAATTTCAGAAGAAGATTCACTGATTTTTTTATAAATATGCTAGCGAGAAAACCCCATCCGATGTGAATCGGTTGTGGGATGAATCGCCTTTTTGTACTTGCCTGATTTAACGTATTTTCGTTTGTGTTCGTCCGTACGCTGTCCTTCAATGTATGACTTGACTGTATCCATTGAAACAGATCCTGTAGTAGCACAGAAATAACTTGCGCTCCAAAATGAATCCTTCCACAGATACTTCTCCACATGCTCAGTATAGGTGGCACGCACTTCCTTGGAAAGTTGTGTCTTGACCATGTTGACAAGCTTCACCGGGGCG
>JAILKH010000075.1 GCA_024693925.1 Lachnospiraceae bacterium
TTATTATATGAGATGAAAAAGGCCGGATTCAGGATAGAGAATTCATCCGTGAGGTTTAAGAACGGGGAATATGTTTTGGCGGAAAAAGAAAATGTATCTGATATAAATTAGTATAATTTAGTAGGGTGACAAGAGTTGAAGTTGTTGACATCAGATTATCAAATATGACAATGATGGCCCTAAGGAAACAGGTGGTCTTCGATACTGTATCAATTCAGCATCACTTAAATTCATTCCGTATGAGGATCTGGAGGCTGAAGGTTACAAAGAATATAAAGAGCTATTTCATGGAGAGCATCTGATCATCATAAACAAAGGGAAAACAAAGCTTGAGGGCAGAGGAGACCTGGCGGAAGAATAGATGATTTATTATATACGCAAAATCTGAAGGGGTGAAAGTAATCTTTAGTAAGCCCCTTGATTATATTGAGTATTTATACTCCGATGTTCCTAAATAATATGTAAGAGATAATTATTATAAAAATGCCTATAATAATTGCTGCTGAAGCAAGCATGGAATAGTTGTATGTTTTACTATTTTTATAGATTTCCTTAGAGTGATGCTTATATAGTATTATACCCCAACTTATCAATATCAATATGGATACTATAAACAAGAGGATAGTATTATGTCCAAAATCTGAAGCATTCAGGTTGTATATAATTGAAAATATAACCAATATGGGTGGACAAATTACAAAATTTCCAATGCTGGTTGCATCAAAGTAAATGGCATAAGGTGATACGGAAGAAAACCATAAGAACATATATGCAGAAATCACAACTAAAATAAACGAAAAATCGAGGTTATCCACCTTATATGCTCTAAAGAATAATATTTCAAACAGTAATATAATATATGCCGATATGCAGAAAAACAGGTTAATAATCAGATGAAGATTGTTGAATATTACATTTAAACGATTTTGCAAATATGTATCCGGATTTTCTGACAATTTATGCAGATTTTCCGGGTATGATAAGTTTTGCTCAAAATAATTATATATAAAGGTTATTAATACAGCTGATGTAAAAGCTATGGAAAGGCTTACATTTAAATAAGGTGATTGCAATACCGTATCAATGTGAGTAATCGTGTTTAAATATAGAAACAGTGAAATAGTCCACATACCGGATGTAAGATTACAGAAAGCAGCAAAAATCATATGATGTTTGTTACAGTTGAAACGGCCCTCACCTTTGATAAGCTTATGATCATCCCCATATAAGGAAATGTATTCAATACGCTGCTTTTCGGATTTATTTACGCTATTTCCGGTTCTGGATTTATATCTGTTTAATGCAATTGTCGTATCAATAAAACGCCCGGCAATTACAGTAGATATTGCTAATAATACTGAAACAGTCGTAAATAATATGGGACGGAGTGATAACAAATAGATAAAGACATCAGTAATGTGTGCTTTATTGAGCTTAAGAATTAAAAACAGTGCAAGGATCAAGCTTCCCCAAAAGAATAAATATAACCAGTTTTGCGAAAAATATCTGTTTTTACTTGAAGTATAAAAAATATCCAAGGAATCGGAGTTAAATACCGGTAAGTCTTTATCTGAGCTATCGGTTTCCCGTATAATTTCATCATTAGCTGTTTTAACAGGCTTCTTGGGAGAATATACATAGGCATCATTTAGTAATGTGTTTATGAAAGGATCATATCCATTCTTATTATATAAATCTTCGTATTTTTCATATGGATAATCACCGAGCCTGAGCAGATTAATTATCTCCTGTGAAATGAGCTCATTTTGTCCTTCAAAATATAAATCCCTGTATTTGCTAAAAAGATTTTTTACATCGCTGATTATAAGCGAACGAGGCCACTTATTTTCTTTGTTACCACGGTCAAGAGTTGATTTTGAAATTGGAAGTTCTGAAATCATACGGGTTATGGTTATGGAATTGTTTAATCCTCTTAATACCTCTATTATTGCGTGTATGCCTATATCATTCATGTAGGGAAACTCCTGTTGACCGAAAGAGTTAATTAAGTTTGGCACACATCACTGTTCATGTATCAAGCAATCTGAGTCAAATTAATTTTAGTATATCACTTTTATAATAATATTGTCTACATATTAATATTCTGCTTATATATTTTGTCACTTAAAACATCAGTGAGGCATTTTGATGCAAAATAAGACATCTTAAATTGTATAAAAGGATTTAAAGTTGATATAGAAAAGGGACACAATAAAATATTCCTGCCGAAGGATGATGTACCTTTAAAAATAAGGAGGATGAAAATGAATATGAATAGTAGAAGAAATGCAGCATTTTTATTGGTATTGGTTATGATATTTTTATCGTTGCCGTTTGGGGGAGGTGATGTTTATGCATCTGTTCTGCCTGAAGAAAACAGTATAATTTCAAGTGATTCTGACGAAGAGGTTTTAAAAACGGAGGATGAAATTATAAGTAATCCTGATGAAGAGGTATTAAATACAGAGAACATTATTATAAGTGATCCGAAAATAGAATTAAATCCGGATACGTTGGATCATATTGATGATGTGCAAAGCACGTCCGATAATACAATAGATTTATATTGCGATGATGAAAATATATTTGAAAGCGCTGATGGGAATGATGATACATTGGGCGCGGCTTCGACGATTGAGGAGGGTGAATATACAGAAGATAAAGGAATATCGAATGATAATATGAGTGATGACCCGTATGAGTTCCTGCTTCATGACCCTCCGGTTTATATGGTAGTGGGTCAACAAATACCTATTAATAATTTTTTAATGCTTCCCGGCTCAACAATGACAAAAAAAGAAGGCATGCAGAATATTGAAATAACAAAAATACCAAACACCGGGCTGGCTTATGTCAAAGCGAAAAAAGTCGGAAGAAGCCGGTTTACGTGTGAGTATAGTTATGGTGAGGGTGAGGAGTATTGTGAAAATTCACTTACTGCGGAGTTTATTATTCTTGATAAAAATGAACTGCATACGCAATATGGTGAACTTGAGCATGCTAAAACAATGCTTAAATTTGAAGATTTTCTTGGATTCTATTTTCGTGGTGGATATAAGCATAATTACTATAAGTTAATGAATGATATTTTGGGGTACTATGATATGATTAATCTATCCCCCACATTATTTAAAGTAAAGGAATTATCCACGAATAAAGAATACTATCTTGGAGAGAATTATTCTGATACGAGTCATATTTTGAGTGAATATCTGCAACCTAATGTTGGAAAATATGAAGTAACTGCTATTTTTCCTAAGGTGATATATGCTCCTGATCTGGGTGAAAATTTATATTATGAAGGCCCGGAAGCATCAGCAATGACACTTGAGATAACCAGTGTTGGCGGTGGAGAACAACAGTTGGTTCCGGTTCCGGTAACAAGTTTTACGCTTACTCCCAAATTTATTAGGTTGAACCCGGATTATGACAGTCCGGATAATATGAAAAAAGTTATGGTAGAAATTTCACCGGCTGAATCTGACGTGGAATGTGTATATTGGAATATTGATTCCACAGACAATGCAGAAGTTGCTTCTGATGAGACAAATACATTTATCGAAAATGGTAAGTTATATGCTTATAACTGGATTTATGCATTCGAGGAGGGAAATACCAAAATAACCGTAAGCACGCCGGATGGGAAATATCACGATGAAGCATTAGTATTAGTAACCAGTGAAAGCAATTATACGCCGGTTACTGCCCTGAACTTAAACAAAAAAAATCTTACACTTGTAATCGGAAAGAATGAAACGGAAGTACTGACTCCAACCATACAGCCCTCGAATGCTACAGATAAAAACATTGAATGGAGCAGCGATAATCCCGATGTTGCCACGGTCGACAGCGATGGAAAAGTAACAGCAGTATCTGTGGGAACCGCAACGGTTACTGCTTCCGCTGCACAAGGCACAATAAAGACATCTTGTGAGGTTACTGTTAAGGAAGTTAAACAGTATAGTAAGAACCTGAAGATCGTTGTCGGTGGTAAGATTACAGAGGAACAACTGGCCAAGACTAAGGATGATGGAAGAGAATACAGTATAACATATTCAGATAAGGATATAGTCCTTATAAATGATAAAGGAGTTATAAATGGAAAAAGGGTCGGACATGTCACGGCAAAAGTGTCTAAGGTAGATTCAGCTCATGTGATTGAAATAGATGTCATTAATCCTGTATTTAATGCAAATACATACAAAAAAAACAGCGGAGATGTATTTAATACGGGATTTGATGCAGAAGAACTTGCGGTTAAGTACAGTTCAAGCAACCCTTTGATAGCTAAAATAGATGCAGAAGGAGTTATTACTGCGATTTCCCCGGGTAAAACCGTAATAACTGCAGAAGTACAGGGTAAGAAATATACTGCAAATGTTAGTGTATATGATCCACAGATAAGTGGTGGTGATATAGTATATCTTGACGGTAAGACAATAGCATTGAATGTAATAAAGGGAAATGGGAAAACTCAATGGTCATCATCCGATGATACAATAGCAACTGTTGATAAAAACGGTAAAGTCAAAGGCATAAGTGAAGGAACTGTTACGATCACAGCTGTAAATAACGGAAAGACTCTTACAAAAAAAATGCATGTATGCAGAGTTCCGGGATTCCTTGAAAAATCGATAAATATCAATACGAATGATAGTAAATCGGAGTTGTTTGATGATGCCGGTATCGGAAACGTTGAATATACTTCAAGTAAATCAGATATAGTAAGTATTGATGCAAACGGAAAGTTAACAGGTTGTAAAAAAGGAACTGCAAAGATAACGGCTAAGTGTGGTTCAAAGAAATATAATTTGAATGTAACGGTATATGATCCGAAACTTTCTTATAAAACAGATATACTTTTATTAAATAATAAAACGATATCATTTACTGTAAAAGACGGGAACAGAAATACAACCTGGTCATCATCGGATCCGTCGGTAGTAACTGTAAATAAAGGAACTCTTAAGGGACTAAAAAAAGGAACAGCAACAATAACTGCGTCCAATAATGGCAGGATACTTACAAAGGAAGTTAAGGTTTATAACGTTCCCAAATTTGACAATAAGACTTATATAACAAATGTTGGCGAACCGATAACAGTAGCACTAACAAAAGATTCCGATATGACCGGAGTTGAATATAGTGTTAATAATAAAAAGATAGCTTCAATTGATGCTGATGGAATTGTAAAACCTATAACAAAGGGTAATGTTACGGTAACGGCAAAAATTGGTGGAGTAACATACAGAACTAATGTTAAGATATTTGATCCTGTGATAAATGGGAAAGATACAGTTAAAGTCGGGAAAACCCTAAGTCTTAGCATTAAGAACGGATATGGAAGTACGGTATGGAGTTCATCGGATGATAGCGTTGCGACTATAGACAGTAAAGGAAAGGTAAAGGGAATAAGTAAAGGAACCGTTACGATCACAGCCGTAAACAATGGAAGAACCATGGAAAAAGTAATAACGATTGAATAGAGTTAGTAAATAAAATAATAGTTGCTGAATCAAACTCCGAATGTTAAATAAAACATTCGGAGTTTTTTCTTGGCCGGATATGCATACAGTGAAAATCTATATGGATAACGGTTGCTTTAACAGGGTTTTAGATGACAGAAGTTAGCCAACGATATATTTTGATCGTAAACGATCGGCAGAACCTCCGGATAACATCTGTCTTGAATAATCTGATTTTTCTTACATCGGGCACATCTGTGTCTTCGCAAGTGTGATTATGGAAAATAAAGAATTCCTGAAAAATA
>JAILKH010000076.1 GCA_024693925.1 Lachnospiraceae bacterium
CTAAGAGATCCTTGAGAGCATCCTGTATGTCCTCTGCGGTCTCGATGTCATACTCCTGAAGGAGCTGTTGGATGATCTGACGCTTACCGTCTGTCATCTGGACTTTGTGTACGGGTTTCTTTTCTTTTGCCATAATAAAAGACCTCCTAAATATTTATTTTATCTTAGGAGACCTCGTTCATACAGTGTTATTCCGTTTTTACAGAGATTTTTTCACAGACTCTACAGATTCTTAGCAATCCGTCTGTGTCCTTCTCCCGCTAGCGATAGGGGACATCACCTAACAATATATCCTCTCCCTAAGGAGACAGAGAACCGTCCCCTGTCTCCTATAGATGCATTAAAGGATATTTTTAAGGTAATGTTTCTATGGCTTCAAGGTTTGGCCATTCTTTATACCAGTCTATTCCTTCATCCATTGCTTTTTTTTTCATTTCCCTATCCATTCTAAGTATTCTGATGTCTTCAAGACATCGAAACGTATCAGGATCCATGTAAAATTCTTTCCAAGTGGCCTTGGGGTACTTGATTTCTAAAACCTTCAGACCATCATAGTCTGCTTCTTGAACATTTGTGTCTGAATAATTCATCAAAGTAATACTAAATTCAACTCCATATGACACTACATTTCCGACTCGTGCACCTATTTTATCAGTTTTTCCCTCAATAGCACTATCACAAGCAACTATCAGATCATATAGATTTTTCTTATTATCTTCAGCAAGCAAAAAATTATAGAATGTAATATCTCCTATATCAGTATTATCTAAATAATAAACCTCCTTTTTAACAGCACTGCACACCGACGACGAGATATTATCATTCGGTTTATTACTGTATTGCTTGGATGTATTGCACCCGTTAACTAGTACTAACAAAGCAATCAAAAACAATATCATTGATAAAAGTATTCCCAAGACTATTCTTTTCATTTATATGCCTCATCGTTAAAGAGTCACGGGAAGAGGCACGTACTTGTACCCGTAACTCTCCCGTGACTCGAACAATGGTTTAAAAATGTTCAAGTCCCAAAACACTGATAAACAGGAGGTTTGAGCGAGTCAATTCTTCATTGATTTTACAGGTGAACGCAAAGTGAACGCACACTATAACTATATTGCCTTTATCAGCATTTCTGTCTCAGCATTTATCCTGGCTTCATCCCAATCAGGATGCTGCTTCTTCAGATTATTTCTAATATTCTTTGTTATTTCATTTTTCTCTTCTGCTCGGCCTTCTGCTCGACCCTTTTTAATTAATTTTTCGGAGCTCAGTTCAAGAACTTTTCCACCCATGACATCTTTCACCCCTTTCTTTACTTCTTTATGGTTCTCCAACATATGGTTAGATACCTTGATGATCAGGTTTATAAGATCGGCATATAAAGCCTCTTTATTTCCAACTTCCTTCTCCAAACGAATACGTAAATCTTCACATTCCTTTAGAAAACTCAATCTTTTCTCATAATCCTTGTCCATCTTTGAGAACATGCTTTCATATCTCATAAGATAAAATGGTACCAATATCAACAACTTTTTCTGAAATATTTCGTCTTTTGTATAGTTCTGAGCCTTTATGACCTTGGTTTCGTAATCTATCGATTCTCCATTTGGCATCTTAACAATCACTTTAAGATTGTCAGGAGTACTCTTCTTATGTCTTAAATACAATACAGCCGATTCCGGAAAGCGTATTACATAAGCGCCCTTTTCTTTTTTTGCATGCTCATGTGCGATCATAAAATCATATTCAATCATGCGTATTTCCATTGTACTGTCAGGATTGCTCTGGCATTCAATGTGATAATACTTATCCTTGATCAGAAAGATCGAATCAGTAATGATCTTCCCGTTTTCAGTAATGAATTCATTGCGCAGCTGAGTATACTTAACATTATCCGGATAATGCTCTCCAAAAGCTTCATTAATCAATGCAACCATCATAAACGGCATCTTTTGAGCAATGGTTCTGAAAACATTATCAAATGTATTTGGTTTTGGATTATTATTCATTTCGGCCTCATTTCTCCGATACCATTATAACAGATTGCTTATTTTTTGTATATAAACATTCAACTATGTAGCCAATATATATAGTACACGAAACTGCAGTTATAAAGCACATATAATACTATGGCAAAATCAAAAATATTAAAAAGCAGTCATATCAACCAGATCGTTTTCCTGATTCGCCATCGCAACGGTTCAAATCCTTTCATAAACTGTTTTCCGACAATCGAAACTATTCTATATTTTCTCAGTGTATTTGGGTAATTCTATATCAAAAATGTCCTCTCCATAAGGTATATCAAGTGTATGATCAAGTTTTACCAAGTATTCTTTCGCACCTATACTGATAGCAGTTCCGGGTTCGGTCCTCTTAAGAAAAGGGCATCCGGATTGTGTAAGCATTTTATACCTGTCCTTATATCGTTGAACGCTTATGGCTACACCAGAACTTCCGGAAGAATAGAAGTATTCTTTCCGTAACGAACCCATCTTGACACTGAAAAAGCCTTTATTAATGCCTGCATCGTTTAGGTACTGCCGCTGTTCATCATGTAAATAATACATACTCAGATAAGTTCCGTTTGTTGACAGCATTCTCCAGAATCGACCTATATTATAGGTATTACTGTTTTGGCGGCCGGATATCTGATCAGAATAAGGCTGTCCAAGATGATTGTTCCTGCAAGAAAAAATATGCATTTCCCCGTTTTTATCCGTGTACTTGTAATACTCGCCACTATTAAATACAACAACATTATTCGTAGCTTTTATTTCACTACACCAACTCGGATTTATTTTGGGGATATTTCCTTTAAGATATTCCGCTCCACCTATGAAAAAACTGTTTAGGGTTTCATTATGGCGTGCATGGATATCATCATAATGAAAATTGATAATATCAAGAATTGCAGCCGAATACTGTAAAGCAATATCCTTATGTCTTGTGTATACACAGGAGGAACCCATAAGAGTACTGCTTTTAACATATAAGTCTTTTGCTGATGTTGTTCTTCTGTAAGTTCTCTTCCCTGAAATACATGATAACTTCTCATCTTTCTTTATATTTTCCAATGTATTATTTCGACTTACATTAATTACAGTATTCATGCATTGCTCCTTACTTAAAACATCAGCTCTGATTAACCATAACATCCTAAAGCTTATAATCTATCGCACGATAATGCATCGCATTCATCATATTTGTCATAAAGCTCTTAAAGCCCGATACATCCTGGTTCAGCATTCTTGCCAGCGTTCCGTTGGAAGAATTCCATCCGAATGC
>JAILKH010000088.1 GCA_024693925.1 Lachnospiraceae bacterium
TCTCACAATTTTGGTTTTAAGAAAATAATGATGACAAAGTATATAATTATAATGTAAAAATAAAATTATAATAAATTATTTATAAACTTTTGAAACCGTATATCATAAAGGAGGCTTTAATGAAAAAACCGCTACGTTCACTAATTGCTTTGACACTGACAGTTGCCACAATTACGACGCAGATACCGATGACTGTATCGGCAGCGGGGGGGGTACATCGGGAGTTCCCTCTATCAGAAATGTGAAATGGGTTTCCGGGGGTGTAACCTTCTTTGGAGGAGAGCCCTATTGTATATATGAGATAGATGGACTGAAATTTGACAGTCGGGATATGTCTGCCAGATTTAATGCCATGGCCTGGCTGGCCATGGAAAAGGAAGACCGGCGTAAAGTTAACCGGCAGTTCTGGGAATTGTCCAAAAGAAAAGAAGTGTTCGGTGATCAGACCGCCATATATATGGGGGAATGGAGCGATGAAGAACTGGGTTATACCAAATTAAGGGATACCCTTGCGGAAAAATGGGAAGCCAGGTATACGGGGAGCCTTAAGATATATATGGGGATGATATTTACGGCCGGGTTTTTGAAGGTTTAACAACATTTCCGGAAGGAAGTGCTGCAGATCAGGTATTGAAAAACCATTATGATGATCCCAGAGCTGTTGAGTTTATGGAAAAGTATAAGTCGATCAGAGGACACATGGAAATAGGTAAACGGGCGGGCTATGATGCTGCCGTGAAAGCTGTGCTGGATGCCCGTGCCATGGGGACCATGGGTATTTCCAAGGAACTGATATGATCACCGCAAAGGCCCAAAACGGGATCAGCAAACAGATATCCGTAACCGTAAAACAAAGTCCCGTAAGTGTATATAATGAAGAAGGAAATAATAGATTAAATAAATGTAATACAATTTCCGAGGCTGTGGAATATATTAACGGACAATGGAATGAGGACGGGCATGACTCGGACAGGTTTGTTATAAGAATAAACGAAGATCTGGTTTTGGATGAAATCGGATCGGATGACAGCATATTAAATTTAGGAGATAAGTCTAATTATGTTTCCTTTGATCTGTCCGGACACACGTTAACCGTTAAACGCAGTCAGTATTCTCCGCTTTTACTGCAGACGGGTACGGAGATCGATAACGGCTCCTTAGCGGTTACCGGTCCGGACGGTATAAGTGTTTACGGCGCAGTATTTATTGATTCTTTAACCACCGAGCATCTTACCATCGGTTCGGCATATGAGGGTGAGGTATTCAGAGCGAATAATATTAATGTTTCGGATACTCTGGTTGCGGGTGAGAAATCTTCAAGCGAACTTACAAGGGTAAATGTCGGCGGCTATGCGGATATTATGGAGGAGTGCAGTATTTATGCGGATGAGTTTATTGTTAACGGATCCCTGAGAATGGGGAATAAAGCTCTTCTTGCCGTTAATAAGAACGGTTATATGAACTCTGTTGAATTGGCATGGTCAGAGAATTCTTATCTTGTCCGTGCAAAGGATGCCAACCTTACCATACTTAATGATGTAAAAGTCGGGTATACCGATGCATCCTCTTCCAAGCTTAATGTAGGTATAAGTGATGGTAAATTGAATGCCGTAATGCGAAACACTTCGGGGAAGGGAGACCTGCTTCCCGTTTCCGATATAAGTTCTCCTTCCATGCTTTACAGAACCGGTTCCAAGAAGGTTTCCGGTGCCGTGGCTGTATGGCTGCCTGAAGGAAGTAAAAGCGAATATACAAAGCTTGCCGTTTCATCGGGGGCAGTATATGCCGTAAATGAAAGCAATACTTCCCCTTAAGCCCAAGCCCATATCCACAGCATTGATCTGGGAATCCGATAACCCTGATGTAGCAGTTGTTAATTCCAAGGGAGTTGTTACGGGTATATCCGAAGGAAAGGCAGTTATTACTGCTTACCCTGCCAATCCTGAATATGATGCAACTACGCAGACAGCTTCTTATACCGTAACTGTCAGTAAATCTGCTAAGGCGGCGGGAGTAAGCAGTATTAAGCTTATGCTTAATAAGACGGAATATGAGCATAGGTCTTCACTTCCCGAATTGGCGGTTAAAAAGAGCATAAACCTTAAGGCATATACTTATGATACCGTTAAAAAGAAGGAGGTTGCACTTAAAAAGAAGGATGTTATTTTCTACAGTGATAATGAAAATGTTATATCTGTGAGTGCTGACGGTAAAGTTACCGCCAGGGCGGAAGGAAGTGCAAATGTAACGGCAGTATCCCTTAAGGATCCTACGGTTAAAAGCAGCGTTATCGTGAATTCCTATGTACCGGTAACAAAAATAACTCTAAATGCCAAAACAAATAAACTGATGAAAGGGAAGACCGGAATCCTTACGGTTGCACAATGGAATCCGGAGGAAACCAGTAACAAACAGATTGAATGGACGGCAACCGGAGCGGACGGAAGTAAAAAGACAGGAAATATACAGGCTGTTGAACTTGCTGTTCTGCCAATAGGAAAATCAATATCCGACCTTAGTGATGAGGATTATAAGGATGCAAGAAGTACGCCCGTTATCACCGGGGAAGGAGAACGTCTGGTATACAGGACAAAGGTGGCAACTAAGAATTGTACCATTACTGCTAAAACTGTTGAAGGCGGTAAAACTGCGACTTGCAAGCTTATTATTAACGGTGAAGTAACAGCATTAAGTCTTAAGCCCGTTAAAGGCTTATCGGAAACCGAAGAAGGTTATTCGGCAACGATAAAAGCGGGAAGGACCCTGAAGCTTACACCTGTTATTAAAGCTGAGTACGGCGCTGACAAGACTGTTAAGTGGGTTAGCAGCGGTTCCGAAAATATTACCGTTAAAAAAGGAACCATAAAGGTGAATAAGAAAGCAGTAACCGGGGAAAAGGCGGTCATTACTCTTTCTTCTTCGGGCGGAAAGCATGTGCTTAAGGTTAATGTTACGGTAGAGTAAAAGAGGAGAAAAACATGGCTTCAAAAAAGACAGAGACTTATCATTAAAATGTAATTCGCAACTTAACAATATTATTCATCGATCATTATCCGTATGGCTGATAAAGGATCCGTATTCGTCAAAGATTTTTTCAAAATCCGATACGGGAAGGGGCCTTGAAAAATAATATCCCTGGAAATGGCGACATCCCATATCCGTGAGGATATTCAGCTTTTCCTTGTTTTCGACACCTTCCGCGATAACATCCATTTCAAGAGCGTCAGCCATACCGATTATTGATCGAAGGATAGTTTTACTTCGTTTTTTGGTTTCGATCTCCTGTAAAAGGCTCATATCTATCTTAAGTATATCTGCACTAATATCTTTAAGCATATTGAGGGAAGAATAGCCTTTGCCAAAATCATCCAATTCTACTATAAATCCTTTTTCGCGAAGTCTGGTAACTACCTGATTACTGTTTTCAGGTTCTTCCAACAGTGCGGTTTCTGTTATCTCAAGCCGTAAATCGGAGGCATTAACCTTATATTTTTCTATCAGATCCGTGATGACACTGTATATATCCAGACTGAAGAAATCCTTGGCAGACATATTAACGGAAATCGTCAGATCCTGTTTGTTGGTGTTTTTCCAAAGACTAAGCCTTTGGACCGCACATTCCCAAATATACATATCCAGTTCATGGACCATATCCGCTCTTTCAAGTATTTCAATAAACTGTCCCGGCATGATCATATCTCCGTTGGGTTTTATCCATCTGATCAGGGCTTCGGCACCTATCGGTTTACCGTTTTCCATTACAAGAGGCTGTAAATACATTTGAAATTCATTATTCTTAAGGGCCTTCCTGAAATTAATTATAACCTCCTGTTCAAACAGAGCCTTTTTGAGCATTTCATCATCAAAGTAGGCAACCGTTTCCTTAAGACTGTCTCTTATGGTATGCAGAGCGGAATTGGCCCGACCGCACATAACGGCTATGGGAAGGTTGGGATTGGATATCTTATATACTCCGAAATGAATAATAAACTTATATATTCCGGCATCAAAGGCTGAGGCAAGATCCTGTTCTGCCTTTATGAGTAAAGCTTCCTCATACATGTTTTTGGGTAATAACAGGGCGAACTGATCACTGCCCAGTCTTCCGCATAAGCCTTTGGAGATTTCGGCAATATTTTTTAATACATCAGCTGTTTTTATAAGAACTTCATTGCCCTTCTGGATCCCGAACAGGGTATTGACAAGTCTGAAATTCATTATATTTCCGGTTATCATGATCCAGTCTGAATCGGGGTTATTTGAAATCATATTTCTGGATAATTCATAGAAGGAACCGGTATTAAGGATATTCGTAAGTTCATCATGTGTTGCTTTATAACGGGCGGCGTTATCGTTGGTGTTTTCCAAAGCGCGGTCATTTATCTTTCCGGTATTTTGTTCCTTCTTTTTAATGCGGACCAGTTCCATTACGGCATCATAGAATTCGCCCTCTGACAGCTTTAATCTTACGGGATTTGAGTGGATATGATACAGATCATCATTAAAATGTTCGGATTTTTCCTGAGGACAGCCGGTTTTACAGGCTGTGGAACTTGAACAGTTAACACATTTCTCCTTTGAATTCCATATTCCGTAACAGGGTTTGTCGGTACTGATGCTTCCGTCATCCTTAAAATCCAGGATGCGGCCTTCTATCGGGTCTACCAGTCTGGCCACATCATATATTTTTGACATATTATTTATAAGTACTCTTATTTCATTGACAGTATATTCAGAACGATCGTTATCCGTTGTGTTCATCCCGGTACCTCCTATCAAACGGTAATATACATTTTCTAATATTTATTTTAATATAAATCGGTTTAATTACAAGAACTTTGCACA
>JAILKH010000105.1 GCA_024693925.1 Lachnospiraceae bacterium
GATGCACTCAAATCATATAATGGAAACTCATATGAAGACAATGATGAAGATGATATATCATCAAAGATTCAACAAATCCGAGATATAAAAAATGCTGGATTAGAAGTAATACATATAATACAACGCTATGGTATGACGGAAAAAGAAGCTTTTGATGTAGAGGCTGCCTTAATAGATGCGTATGGTTATTTAACAAATCTTCAAAATGGTCATGCCTCAGATCGAGGAGTTAATAATGCCTTAGTTCTTCAGCAAGAATTATCCTATGAAGAATATGTAGAACCACATTTTAAATATTTAATAATCAAAATAAACAATCGAGTATTAGAAGACCGAAGTAATAATATTTATGAGACTGTGCGATCTTCTTGGAAAGTTAATTTAAATAGAGTAAAAAATTATAAATATTGTTTAGCCTCCCTAAACGGAGTTGTCAGAGGTGTATATTTAATATATGGATGGCAGGATGACCATAGAGGAGAATCAGGACGATATGAGTTTTATGGAGAAGAAGCACCGGAAGAAATAAAAAAAATCTTTATTAATAAAAGATTACCTCAAAAGTATCGAAGAAAGGGAATGGCATCCCCGGTTTTATATCATGATTAAATATATTATAAGAGGGTTATTTAATGAATAAAGGTATAATTTATATAATGACAACAGCTGTTCCCGGCTTAATTAAAATTGGGAAAACTGGTTCTGCAAATTTTGAACAGCGTATGTATAATCTTGAGCATGATGGTTATCGAAATGTAACGGCCTTAAAACGAACTTTTGCGATTGAGGTATCTGATTACGATGAAAAAGAATCTATGCTACATAAAATATTCGAGAAAAGTAGACTTTCGGATACAGAATTATTTGCTATTGATGTAAACATAGCTGTTCAATTATTATCATCATTTGAAGGAACCGTAATTTATCCTAAAACAGAAACAAAATCGGAAATATTTGATGATGCAACAGATAACAATAAAAGTAAATTAATACCAGATGGTAAATATACTTTTAAAAGGAAAAAATTATCCGATAATAAAACTGTAACAGCATCAGCTATTATTAAAAGTGGAAGATGGACATTATTAAAAGGAAGCATTCTTGGGATAAATGAAGATGCCGGAGTATCTATGAAAGCCAAAATAGCAAGAGCAAGTTTACCTTTAGATAAAAAAGGATTTTTACTTGATGATGTCGATTTAGGGGAATGTTCTCCATCTCATGTTGGAGCAGTTGTAATGAATCAATCTAATAATGGTTGGACCGATTGGAAAGATTCAGAAGGACATCCTGTAGATATATACAGACAACTCCAATAAGCTTTAAGAAAACATATTATTTTCTAAAGAGGATAATAAATGAAAAAACACATTTCAATTATATATACAATTACATTTTGATTATAGGTATACTTTTGGAACGTTTGAGGAATATCTTGAAACAGTAGAAAAGGTTTTATAGGAAAAAGTATGATAGATGACGGGGATAAAGGTGATATCAAGAAGTTTACACAAATATCAAAAGGTTACGAAGATGAGCGAAGTATTAGAAAGATTTTTAAGATATGTGAAAATCGATACCCAGTCGGATGAAGATAGCGGATCAAGCCCAAGTACAGCTAAGCAGCATGATCTGGCAAAGCTTCTGTATGAAGAGCTGAAAGAGATGGGGGCTTCTGATGTGTTGTATGACACCGAACACTGCTATGTTTATGCTAAGATTCCTGCAAATGATGGAGGTAAACAGAAAAAGACATTGGGGTTTGTTTCGCATATGGACACATCCCCTGATGCCTCCGGAAAAGACGTAAAGCCAAATATCATCAGGAATTACGATGGTAAAGACATAATCCTTAATAAAGCGGAAGATGTAGTACTTAAAACAGATATATACCCGGAGATCAGATCATATAAGGGTAAGACTTTGATAGTCACAGATGGAAAAACACTGCTTGGGGCAGATGATAAAGCAGGTATCAGTGAAATAATGTCCATGGCTCATATCTTATTATCTGATCCTACTGTTAAGCATGGGACAATCTCAATAGCCTTTACACCTGATGAAGAGATAGGAGAAGGAACTAAATTCTTTGACAAATCCGCTTTTGGAGCTGATTATGCTTATACAGTTGACGGTGGAGGAATCGGAGAACTGGAGTTTGAAACCTTCAATGGTGCAGCAGCCAAGATAAGCATAGAGGGTGTCAGTGTCCATCCTGGAGAAGCAAGGGATAAGATGGTAAATGCAGCAAGGATTGCCGCTGAATTTGACTCAATGCTCCCAGATAAACAAAGACCGGAGAACACTGATGACCGAGAAGGCTTCTTCCATATGACAGATATATCCGGTGATGTTGAGAAGGCAGAAGTATGTTATATCATAAGGGATCATGATAAAGCCCTGTTCATAAGCAAGAAAAAACTTTTTGAAGAAACCGCAAAACGTCTGAATGAAAAATATACACGGGCAAAAGTAGATGTGATCATAAAAGATCAGTATTATAACATGAGGGAGAAGATTGAACCTGATCATATGTTTCTTGTAGATAATGCAAAAAGATGTATGAAGGAACTTGGCATAGAGCCGAAGATACAGCCCATCAGAGGAGGAACGGATGGTGCCACTCTTTCATATATGGGCATTCCCTGTCCCAATATATGCACGGGAGGACATAACTATCATGGCCGCTTCGAATACTGTTGTCTTGAATCCATGGAGGATATAGTAAAACTGCTGGTTAAACTTACTGAAGAAGAACTTAAATGAACTACACACAACCGACTGTGTCGAATGGGGTTTTCTCGCTAGCATATTTATAAATGGTTGGGAATATGAAATACCGTGCTGAAGATGAATGGCAGCGAGCCAGGGCCTATTCCGTTCACATCCAGGTGATGAACAGGCAACATCACATATCACTTCGGGAAGAATTTGATGATCATAATACTGAAATGGCGGATAGACATTTAATACTTTCGATAAGTCAAGCAGTATACAAATATGATAAGCCTGACGTTCATATCATAGAAATATGTAAAGAGCTGGAATTATCGACAGATGATCCGATTTCTGTATTTGAAGCAATCGTTAGAATAGCGGATGATAATATGACAACACCCTATAAGGTAGATAAGATACTACGGCTAATTTATTCTGGATATTTTTATCATGAAGATATCCATGTTGTAAGAAATAAGAGTGATTTTATAAAGTTTGTAAAGGATAACTTGAAAAGAGAACCTAATTAAGTAAAAACATAATAATGGATAGCAGTCATGAAATTCATGTAGGGACATATGGGGTAGATAGTGAACTATTGGAAGGTGAGATATATGGGAAATGATGATTTTGACGATGATTATGTCGATGTCCGGAATTTAGAGATGGAGCATATCACTACAAAAAAATGATAAGGTGGATTAAATATGGAAAAGGATACATCATATAGAAGCTCAGCAAGTTTTGGAAAACGAATAGAGTATAACGTTATTGGACGAATGCTTATGGATGGATTGGATGTATATATCCCTCTAGTTGATGATCATGGTGTAGACTGTATAGTGAAGAATAAAAAAGGGAAATTTATTGAGATACAGATAAAAGCACGCTCTGAAAAACAAACGGATCGAGCCGCTTTGTTTGCAAATATTAAACACCATGAAGAGATAAAGAATTATTATTATGTTTTTTGGTCGGAAACGATGAAATGTATGTGGATTTTATCTGGCGAAGAGTTTCAAAAAGAAAGCCGTGAACTTAAAAGTGGAGCAAATGCCGGAAGCCATACAATAAAATTCAATGGATGCAAAAACGGTGAAGCTTATCCACTGGAAAAATATAAGAAATACTTAGCTACAGACTTTTCGAGATTTAATAAGTAAATCAATATGGGAATAATCGATTTTGATGTTTGTTATTCCATTGGCCGTTATTCATCTGTTTACAAAGATAATATGAGTAAAACAAAAGTATTTATAGATGCTGAAAATGTTTCGGTATCAGATTTTGAAAACAAATATCGGAAAAAAATAAAGAGATTCGCTAAAAATCATGGTCTCAACATGAATGATATGGAGTTTCGTGCTTATGCTGTTGAGGAAGCCCCTACAAGCGGAACATGGAAATCTGACGGAGTTGACATGAAAAAGATCCCTGGAAGTCCTTCAAGCAACAAGGCTGATAATCAGATTGTAAAGGAACTGATAGATCAAGCTGGAAAAGGTAATGTGTGTCTATTACTGACGCACGACAAAGGCTTACAAAAAAGAATTAACGATTCAATGGATGGAGTGTATGTTTTTGATGAATAGTAGAGGGAATCTATGCCTTTCCAAATAATTAGAAACAACATTACTAAAGTAAAAGCAGATGCTATCGTTAATACAGCAAATCCGAAGCCTATCTATTCATCAGGCACGGACGGTGCAATATATAAGGCTGCCGGAGAAGATAGTCTTCTCGCAGAAAGAAAAAAGATTGGGAATATAAAACCGGGAGAAGTCGCTGTTACACCAGCATTTAATTTAAAAGCTAAGTACATCATCCATACAGTCGGCCCGGTATGGCAAAGCGGAAATAAAGGTGAATTTGATATTCTGAAAAGCTGTTATCGTAAATCCCTTGAAAAGGCTGCAGAACTGGGCTGTAACAGTATAGCATTTCCATTGATAGCCACAGGGGTATATGGTTTTCCAAAAGCCGAAGCACTTAAAATCGCCATGAATGAGATTAGTGATTTCCTTATGCGTGAAGATCAAGATATGACCGTTAAGCTTGTTGTATTTGATGAAACTGCCTTCCGTCTGTCT
>JAILKH010000128.1 GCA_024693925.1 Lachnospiraceae bacterium
CATTTCTGATAAATATCCGGATCTGTTACCTCTTTATGATGAAATATATAATAAAAAAGACCGCAGCTATTTTGAAGCTTTGAGAAAAAAAGCAGAGAATTTAGCAAAAATAAATAAATGTAGATTTATTCATAATTAATCACCTTATGAACGTGTACCAAAAGAAAATCCAACTATTGTGGATTATTATTATCATGAAAAAGTAAAACGAGCAGGTAATACAGGAAAAAGAAAAGTAAAATAGAAGTTGGTTCACTTTGACTAGTACAATTGTAGCTAACTGAACGGGGATTTGAGTAAAAAACCAAAATAAATGAATGGGGATTTGCGTTAAAAATGTATTTATACGAATGGGGATTTGCGTTATACTCGGTTTGAAAGGACGGATTGAAGTATGGAAAAACCGGTATTTAGGATCTTAAGCGGGAATCCTCGGCAATTCAATTGCCGAGATGAAAGCGCTATAACAGAGAGAAAAAGAAAGCAAAAAGCGAATGTATGTTTGCTTTTTGTGGTGATTGTGCTATAATATATGTATGAAAGAAAATCTTATTCACTATCGGACTTCTGTGTGTAATATCAACTACCATGTGGTATGGTCTGTTAAATATCGTCGTAAGATATTAAATTCCGAGATTGAAACATATCTAAAACAGCTAGTCCAGCAGATTGCTGACGAAAAAGGCTTCATAGTTCAACTTTTCGAATGTGGCGAAATGGACCACGTCCACTGTTTTGTTACTGCACCGCCAAAGTTATCAGTAACAACTATTGTAAAATACCTTAAGGGCATTACAGGAAGGAAGCTCTTTGAACAGTTCCCTGACATAAGATTCAAACTATGGAAGGGGGAATTATGGAACCATTCATACTATTGCGAAACAATAGGCTCTGTATCTGAAGAAAATATCAGGCGATATATAGAGCACCAGAGTAAATCATACTAGAGAAAGAGGAGTGTATTGCATGCTGCTATCGCATAAGTCCACCATAAAATTAAACAGC
This sequence comes from Lachnospiraceae bacterium, assembly GCA_024693925.1. GTDB lineage: Bacteria > Bacillota > Clostridia > Lachnospirales > Lachnospiraceae > UBA2868. The sequence goes on from JAILKH010000128.1 coordinate 1,006, forward strand.
GACTATTCAAACATTATAGGTCATATGTGCTACGCAGCTTATAAACTCTGGAATGTCTGCAATTATGAGCGTTTGCACTATAAAGAACTTAAACTTGCTGAATATCCCGATTGGTATTATCAAAAAAAGATCCATAAAGATGAGTTATGGGCACGCCAACTTCCATCCCAGACAGCGCAGGAAGTCTGTAAACTACTTGATAAGTCATGGAAATCATTCTTTGAGCTCAATAGAACTCATGGTATTGCTAACCCAAAACCTCCGAGATTTAAACATGACGGAATTGCTATAACCTACATGCAGAACGCCATCGTTCACGAAACCGGCTCTACTATAGTCAGGCTAACTTTATCAAATCATTTAAAGATGTATATGTCTGAAACTTATGGTATCAGTGACAAATTCCTTTATCTCGAAAATAAGATTTTCAAGAACACTGATAATATAAAGCAGATCAGGATATATCCACCTTTAAATGGCGAGTGCAAGATCATAGTCGTTTATGAAGTGACTGATGTTGTGCCAAAACCCGAAAATGGCAACTATCTTAGCATTGACCTTGGCATCCACAATCTTCTGACCTGTTACAATTCTAGTAATGGTGAGACTTTTATTGCCGGAAGGAAGTACCTGTCATTATGTCATTACTACAATAAAGAAATAGCCAGGGTGCAGTCTAAGTGGAGTAAACAACAGTACATAAATGGTGTTAAGCATCCTAAAAGTTCAAAGCACATAAATAGACTATATGAAAAAAAGAATAATGCCATAACCGACTATGTTCATAAGCTTACAAGACATATCGTGAACTACTGTATTGATAATGATATAAACACTGTCGTTATTGGTGATATTACGAATATCCGCAATGGTAAGGATTTTGGAAGCGTTACAAATCAAAAACTGCACGCTCTACCTTATAAGAAACTCTATACCATACTAGGTTATAAGCTGGCTCAGGAAGGCATTACTCTTATCAAACAGAAAGAAAGTTATTCAAGTCAGACCAGTCCATTAATGCCTGAAGTCAATAAACGTAATGCAGACAAGCATAATCGTGTTAAGCGTGGCCTTTACAAGGATGGGATATATTCGTGGAATGCTGACTGCGTAGGGGCATACAATATTCTCAGATTATATTTTACCGCAAATAAAATAGATACAGGGAAGTTAAACCCTATGTCTATTAAAGTACCTTTTATTTCAAAAGTAGCTGCGTAAAAAACAGTACTGGTGTCATGGACGCACCCAAGACCTACACGGAGTTAGCCGTGCGCACTTGATGCTCGGTAATTCAATTACCGAGTAGTTCACGAATAATGTACGGAAATTTTAAGTTTCAAACAAAAAATAATTTCCAAAATCACTAGGTCGCAACTTCGGTTGCGGCCTTTTTGGTGTATAATATTACTACAACATATTTTAATTTTTTGGGAGTGTCAGGTATGGTAACACAACAGCAGGCAGAAGAGATTCTCAAGAAGAGTCTTGCAGATAATTTAATAATTACAGAAGCCTTTGATAATGACGAATACTGGCTTTTTGAGCTTGGACTTAAGGCTGCAGACGGAAAGGTTTCTCCTTTGGTGGGTCCCAATATCATAAGGATCAGAAAAGAAGATGGTTACATGGACTGAGCACTTTACTCATAATAAAAGTGATGTTATACTGATTTTGTTATTTTTATTTTTTTTCATTAGGGCTTATATTATCCACGGGTTTTTTCCGTGGTTTTTTTATCCCCAAAGCACACTTAAATACATCTGGCAAACCTGTAATTAGGAGGAAGAAAAAAATGGAAAGAAAGAAACTTGTGTATAACGCACTTCAGGATTTATGGAAGATTGCATCCCAGCCATACGCTAATAAGTCGATTGTAGACATGGATGATGATGATTGGAGCGAACTGATAAATACAGTTGAAGCTTATGGCAAAAAATATAAAAAGCTACGGCCTGAAGAATCAGCCTTTTATTTGGAGATCTCTTTTGCACTTCTTAATCTTATCGAGCATGAAATCAAGACAGAAGTGACTGTAGAAAACAGTTACCCAAGTCCGACCACGACCATATGGCTGGATCCGGAAAGGGCAAAAGAAAGCTACGGAATTGATATTGCGGAAAGAAAACCCAACAAGTAACAGCAGGAAGACCTTAGACTTTTAAAGCCTGAGGTCTTTTTTTATTTTGTTGACTGCTATTATTTTACGTTATATTATATTTATATCTTATATTTAGCAGGAGTAATGAAATGAAATCAAGAATACTAACTTTGGTTCTGATAGTTGCCGTAATAGCCCTGGTTGTAGGAAGTGTTTTTGTAAACGCAAATAAGGATACATCATCCGAAGCACTTACAAAGCAGGATATACCAGGCTTTACAGAGATAACGAGTATCCCTGGTGTTTCGTTTTTCATCAACACACCATTTGTGGAGAAGGCAACGGCCATAACGCAGATTTCCAATAACATCAGCTTTCAGAAAAATCAGTATTATTCATACAAGAACGGAACCGACAAGTACCTTCTTTTCAATATGTCAAAGTTTATATTGGCTGCTCAGAAAGGTACTGATTTCTGGATCGCCGAGTCAAATGATAAGGAGTATTCACTTCTTAATACAAATCTTATGAATATCTGGTTTACCCAGGGAACTAAAAAGTTTTCTTCTGAGACGGAAAACGGAATGACCATTACCAAGGCCTGTGCCGGTGTTTCCATAAACTCAACTACTTACGGAGACTTTGTGGGTGAACTTGCAAACATAAGTAAAGACGGAGAGGAGTGGTCCATATTCGTGGGTGTTCCGGGCGAGAGGTATGACAAACTTCCAAACGCTTCACAAAGTGGTATTGAGACCATCGTAAAGACTTTTGCTTTCTCAGACTCATCTGATGTATCTGCTCAGGATATCTATGCAGTATCACTTACCGGGGATAACACAAAACAGGCAGTTGATACAACCGAAGAGATATTCGAGTATAATGATAACTCACTAAATCTTACAAACCAGAACAGTATTGTTGATAAAGACGAGGAAAAGGCTTATACATCTACTCCTTACAACATGCTTTCTGTTGGAGATAACGGAATACTTAGTGCATTCAATGATTATACGATCTCTTACGAAGAACCTTTTATCTGTCCTAAAATGGTGTATAGGGGAGAAGAGGCAGAAAACCTGATCAAAGAATACTGCAGCGAAACACACCTTTACGACTATTTCAATGCACCTGATGGCCAGTCCTGGGAAGTCCTTGAGTACGATCTTAACTACAAAAACTGTGCAAATGATGACTATGTAAACATAAAGCTTAAGGGTATGGATGCAGAGCTCTTAAAATACCGTGGTATACGCTATGAGGCAAGAACATATGAAATGGACCATAAAGCTAAGGAAGATGGAGACTGGATCAGAAACCTATATGTTTATTATCCCGTACCAAATGGCTGCTATGAATACTGTATCGAGTGCGGTGAAAGAGACTCCCTTACAGGTGAAGAAGTAAATGCAGCTTATTACCATATAACTAATGATGAAATGGTTCACAGTGAACTACTATCGGCTGAAGAAATAACTTCCGGAGATAAAGATTCCAGCGCTGAAACACCTGGAAAACCAACAGAAAGTTCAGAAACTCCAACAAAAGAAGATGAAAGTGAAAATGATGAAACTGCCGAAACCAAAGAAACAGCATCTGATGAAAATACAGATTCATCAGATGTATCAACTTCAAATTAAGGGAAGCTTATGAAGAAAATTGATGAAAAGATACAGAAGTTCCTTTATGGTAAAAAGCACTCTGTGATGTTTTACCGGATAGCCCAGAGAATAGAAGATACATTCTTTAATTCAAATAACGATTACAGCGGACATGGCGGCGATATTGCGCCAAGAAACAATGCTTTTCACCATTGCAGCCATGACTACGGAGGTAAGGACCATGTCTTCAAAATGCTCCTTCTTGCACCATGTCTGATGCTTTTAATCCTTGTATTCTGCATCTTTTTATT
>JAILKH010000174.1 GCA_024693925.1 Lachnospiraceae bacterium
CTGTTACGTTCTGTTGCACCCATATTTGATTTGATCCATCCATCTGCCTGTAGCTTTTCTGATATGTCTCCCACTTTACATATGAGTTCTTCAATGCTTATACCGCAATCTTCTTTTGATATAATAATATTCTCATCAACCATATTTCACCTCCAAGGTTTTATTGAAAATATGGTTGAGTGTCGGTATAATTTATTCGGTTCGACCTTTGGTTATTCCAGACTGGGAGGAACAAAATGATGGAACATCAGAATCTGGTTATATATGTAATAAACAGAACTTATTCGTCAAAAGACCCTTTGTGTAATGGGGATTTTTATTTTCGTATAGCGATGGTATGGCATATCACATTGTTTGGACATCGGGATTTTGATTTTTTGGTTGACGAAAATGATGATCATATGGCGAATTGTTATACTGATGCAGAGGAATTCTTACAGAAGTATAAAGAAAAAATAGATGCACATTTAAATGTGTATATCCTTTTTAATTCTTTATATGATATTGATATAAGTCTTAACAGAGCCTTTACTTATCTATATCATCTGGGAATCAGTAAATCTTATGAGGTATTTATACTATCGCTTAATCCATACAGGGACATATCAACATATTACATAAATTCAGAGTTTGGACAAAGCTTTGAAAGTAAACATGGAATTCCCAGGATTAAAAGAAATAAACCCCGGCATCATCCTGAAGAATTGTTACGATATGCAATGGATTTGCGTTTGGGTGATGATTTGGTCAATTATAAGACAATCCGAAGTGAAACAGGCATACCTAAGGCTACTATACATGACTTTGCACATTCAAAAGGAATAGAGCTGAGCAGCGGTACTGGACGTAATTATCTTACAGAAGAAGAGAAAATTAAGTTGAACCGGATACTTAGTAATATTGACACAAATACAGGCAATGGTCGAACTGTATAAATTATACCGACCAAGAGCCATATTTCCTGTAAATGCTGGAGGTGCATGATAGTGTACAAACATGATTTGCAGGAAAATGAAGAAAAGATATTTCTTAGTATTATCAGAGAAGGAATTGATCTCTCGCAGTTTTTATCTGAAAATGGTACAATAGATATGGTCGCGGTCTTGAGTAAGGTGACTGAAATGAACAACCAAAAGCTGTTGACTGAGCATCCTTATGCGATCACTCAGCTTAGCAATGGACGATGGCAGACATTTTTGCCGGATTCAAGATCAAGAGATAAACGAAAACAGGTAAGGAGGGTACAAAAAGAAGACTTAGAGAAATATTTAATTGAGTATTATAAGAAGAAAAAGCAGGTTATTACCATTGAAAAAGTTGCATATGAGTGGTTACACCATAAAGAACAGGAACCTAATTTCAAAAAATCGTCATATGACCGGTATGAAAACAATTATAAGCGCATATTCCTGTCGATTAAGGATTGCGACATCAAAAATCTTACAGAAGTTAAGCTTGAAGACTATCTTCATGATGAAATAATCAGTAAGAAAGTTACAAGAAGAGCCTGGGTCGATATTAAAATTGTTATCAGGGGTATTTTTAAATATGCCAAACGTCATGATTATACTGATATAGTGATCAATGATGTATTGGAGTATTTGGATGACGAGAAGAAAATTTTTGCAAAAAAGAAAAGCCGCAACGACAGCGATGATGTGTTTACAGACGAAGAGATAGCATCTATTGAGGAATATATTGATGGAAGGAATTCGGTCTCTGTTGTTGATATCGGTATCAAGCTTGCGATCAGAACGGGTCTGCGGGCAGGAGAACTCGCAGGATTAAAATATAGCGAATACTCAGCGGATGAGCGATATATTTGGATCATGCGTACTGAAAGACATTCTAAGGATCAAACAGGTCATATAGTGTATTATTTTTCGGATGATAAAGAACTTAAAGCTGATCATCCCGCAGAGAAGCTGTATCTTACAGAGCGTGCTATGGAACTTATTGAGTATTTGCATGAAGTTCATCCGGATAATGATTATCTGTTTTTTACAGATCACTATATAAGATCCCATGCTTTTACGAAAAGACTTAACTGTATCTGTAAGATCATCGGTATCAAACCCAGATCCCTTCATAAATTAAGGAAGACTTATGCTACACGACTGATAAATGCCGGCGTGGATAAAGCTCTTGTAAAGAGTCAGTTAAGACACAACGATATTACGACCACACTCAAATATTATTATCGTAACAATACTTCAGATAAAATGAAGGCTGATTTGATTGAGAAGGCATTAGGGCAATATTAGATATGTAACTTTTCTTAAAATGAATTGCATGCCTTTGAGGGATTTGAGGGACATTTGAGGGACATGCAAAATTACAAGAAATAAAAATCCCGGAAAACCGCATAAAATGGGCATTCCGGGTAATTACGTAACAGGGGATGAGAGAATCGAACACTTATCCCTATCTCTCAAACCCTTTTAAAATGGGCATTTCTGCGAAATTACACTGAGTGCCTTTGAGTGCTAAATTTCATGTATGAGAAAGGTGTCAGGATAGTGGTCAGAATAGCTGAGCTTGGATGAGCTCGGCTATTCTTATACTTTTAAGGAGTTCACAAGTGTAGGCAGATGTAGTAAAATATAAATAGGTGAAATTACTGAATGTA
>JAILKH010000002.1 GCA_024693925.1 Lachnospiraceae bacterium
TCTGCATTTACCGTGAACTCGATCTTTGTGGAGATCTCATATCCTTCCGGCGCTGCCGTTTCTTCCATTACATAGTCCCCGGCAGGCAGTCCGCTTAATACCTCTGCTGTTTCTCCACTTGTCCAGCTGATACTGTTATCTTTTCCTGTATATGTTGCCTTAGGGCCTTCCTTTGTTGTTACTCCTTCAAGACTGTTTCCGCTTGTTGTAGTACTTACCTTTATCTTTGCTCCACTAAGTTCAGGACCTGCTTCATTACCTGCATCCTTCTTTGAGAAGGTTACTTCCGCAGTCTTTGCTTCATCTTCCATTGTTACTATTGCACAGTCTTCAGTTGTTGCTCTAGTGACACTGTTTCCGCTTACAACTCCATTCTCTATGATGAATTCTATATCCGTCGCCACCAAATATCCTTCAGGTGCAGCTTTCTCATGCAATGTATAAACGCCATCCGGAAGATTCTTTATAAGCGTAGGCTCACTTCCACTTACAAACTCTATTATATTACCGCCCTTACCTATCTTATCTTCTCCTATATTTTCATCGGTAAAGACTATTTCTTTTCCATCTACTCCGTTTCCGCTTAATGTCAACTTAGCTCCGGATAACTCATCAGAACCGGAAACGGACTTTTTACTTATTTTTACGTTAGTCTCATATATCTGATCGGTTACAATTAAACCTGTCCCCTTAGGATCAGCAACTTCCTCATTATCAACCTTAACAATTACCGTACTATCACTCGAAACAACTTCCACCTTATAAACCTTATCACTACATTTATATCCTTTCGGCGCTGATACCTCTTTTAAATAATAGGTACCCGGTAAAAGATGGGTAAGTCTGCCTTCACCATTATCATCAGTTGTAAAAGCCTTTGCAACAACAGTCATTGCCTCATCTGAATATAATTCAAATGATGCACCTGCTAAAGCCTTATCCAAATCTCCACTATCCTTCTTAACTACATCTAAAGTTCCCAGTTTTCTGAAGCTAGCTCCTACATCCTGTTCATTCAGCTGATAAGATGCAGTATCTGATGTAACATCAGAATTATATGATGAAAGTCTGATCGTATTGACAATATAATCACCGACATGTAAGTCCTCTCCTACTATATCCGTAATATACGTTATCAAATAACTCTTTGTCTTATCGGGAGGATTAAACTTCAATGCCCTGGAGGACGCATTATAACTAAAGCATGCTTTAAGAGCTTCTCCCGTTAACTCATTTTCGTTTTCACCATAAGTTCCATCGCTATTAATAGTCCTGGGGATAACCGAATAATTACCTTCCGAAAAATTCAATTCTGTGTCGTTAAGTGTCCTTAATTCAACACTCTCCGGAATAATATCTTCAAGAACTATATCCCCGGAAACTGTTCCCTCCACTATATAGGGATCATAAGTAATCTGCCACTTAATATGACCCTGTCCACGTGAATCTTCCTCTAAAATAGCTTTATCCAAAACATTTCTCGGAACATCTACTCTCTCATACTGTTCAATGCGATCATAAACACCTACACCATTTGCCGAAACAATACTGGGCGTTGCATCGTCTCCGGTTTTCAATTCGAAAACCGCATCATTATCAAGTCCTTTTGCATTTTCCGAAGATGATGCATAGGTATTTAATGTTTCCTGAGTTGGTCCGGCTATAAACACAAGCTTGTATGGTTTATCTAAATTTCTTATCTTGAATTCTATTTGCATCCTGTTATCATCAGGATCCTTTACCGGATCTCCTGCATCCCATCCTTGCGGCAAACCGGCACAATATGATGAAGCTGTCGATTTGATTTCTTCGTCACCGGACTCTGTACACTCATAAACAGCATAATAACTGTCACTACCCGGTATAGTTTTAAATTCCCATCCTTCCGGAAGACGGTCGGCAAATTTAACATATGAATCTGTTCCATCAGTTTCATATATCCTTGAATCTGTAACTTTTATTCCGGCAGGATTAATATCTATAATATAAGCAACCTGATTGCTAAGATAATCATAACCTTCTGATTCTGAAGTATCATCGCCATACTTATCCCCCGCATTAACTATTTCAATGGCTTCAGATGATGATGGATCAGAAATCATCACATAGCGATCAAGCATATTTCTGGTCATCTTATCCTTAACAAGCATCTTTGGCTTAATGTTAACTTTCCCCTGAGAACGACCAATTATGACACCCGGCTTTGTTGTCATAATGACATCATTTGTCACTCTGACTTCCTCACCGTTCTCCACATAATCATTTCCGGCATATATTGAAGGATCTACTATTTCGGTCTTATAACCATATGATACTCTGCCACTTTCCGCAAGTCCCTCATTATCACCTTCAACTATAAGAACGTGCCCTACAACCATATTGGTATCTTTATCGAACACTTCCATAACACCATGTATTATATTTCCATCATTTACCGTATAAGAATTTTGAACATAATCCTGTCCGAAAGCAGAAACTGTATTTCCTACCTTCTTCCATACGCTCTCTCCTTCCACGGTTTCCGGAAAGGTCAGTCCCTCATCCCACTCCGAAGTCTTTCTCCAATTATAATTATCAATAGAAAAGCTGTCCTCATCAACATTAATTATCATATCAATCGTATACTTGGAGGAAGCAGCCGGGTCTTTAACTACAACATTCCAATCTATCTGATGGGTATTACTATCATATCCACCATTAGATTTTACAATTCCGTTATTTTCTATATAAGCATAAGCATAAACGGTATCTGTTCTGGTCCCTCCATTATACTCAACCAAAGCCTTATTCTTATATGATATCTGACCGTTAGGTAATTCCGTAGTAATCTTTATATACTTTTTTGAAGATATATCTCCTAAATTAAAATATAATTTTGTATCATTTGTCTCTTGTCTCTCTACGACTTTATAATTTGTTACCTCCGAATATGTACCATCCTTGCTGTCGGCGACCCCGACATATTTAATGGTCCAGCCAATGGATCCAAAATAATCAACAACTGTACAATCTTTTATTTCACCGCCAAGTTTTTCAGGATCTACAGTTATTATCCAGTCACATTCCTGCTTTCCATCCTCATTCACATGAAGATTTTCATTAGTTTTTTCAACGGGATTATCTTCCACCGTTACATCCGCTTCCCCATTTGTGACCACTCCAGCTTCATCATATAATTCTGCGTTATTATGTATTGCGGAATTATTATTACCCTCGGGAATTATCGTCTGAAAAGTTATAGTTTTCTTTCCTTTTGTACCTTCGGGAAAAGTATATTCAATATTATTTTCAACCCCCGTTACAGCTACTCCGTCAATTTTAAAACTATCATCAACATATTCACCAACATCTGTAAGATCATCAACAAATGTATATTCACTATAATCATAATCATCTGATGGCGGAGTAACAACAACTGTCCAGGTTATTTCATTACTATATATTTTTCCACTCTTAGTAAGCTTAAATTCTTTTGTCTCTTCAGGAATTTTCAATGTGAAATTTTTTTCAAACAATACCGTCGCCTTACCTTCGGTTTTGTCTATGCTATCAACATCACCATATTCCATAGCAAAACTAAAATTTGCCTTAATATCAATATTATCTTTTGTAACATCTGTAAATTTTACCTTCACTGATGTATCCCCTTCCGAATATGGCATGAGATAACATACAGGCGAATTTTCAAAAGATATTTCCTTTTGCTCAGACATACTGCCGATCAAATTATATCCCTCGGGAAGACTTATTGTTATTATATCCCCATCAGTCGGATATACTTTATCCTGAGTTGCATTTGGAATATCGATAAAAACAACAACCTCCATTGAATCGGTTGCATCAATATCTTCATTATTTGTAAGTATATGTCCGCCTTGTTTTATAGCGCAGTTAGCCTTATCCAGAGTCACCCCGTAACTATTTCCCGTTATGGCAAAGTCATCAACCACAGCACTCACTTTCTCAGGCAAACTGAAAGTCACAGATGTAAATACAGTGATAAATGCCATAAATGCTGCCAATCTTCTGCTTACCGATGACTTTACATTCAATAATTCCTTCATTATGTTTCTCCTTAGCTTAAACTATATATTCAAATTTTTTTATAAACTATATATAATAAATGACCTTTGTTACTTCTAAAACAGTCCGTGATGTAATAAAACTTTTATACACTTTATAAAAGTTTTATATTACAACTGTTTCAGACCATCATATGTCATCACTATCATTAAGCTGTGCACGTACAATAAGTCTATGGCTTCCGACAAACAAAGGTGTACAAGTTATAAGGGTTAATTGTTTTCCATCCAAGGGTTCCGTTACATATACATCTGTCGGTTCAACAACAAACTTTTCGGTAACAGTATATTCATATTTATCGAACATGGTTTCAATAACTATCACATCTCCGGTTTCGATTTCATCCAATCGGTTAAAATACTTTCCAAAAACATAATTTCTATGCCCTGCGATCACACAATTTCCGCACTCACCGGGAAAAGGCGTATCCTTCATATGACCAAGTGCGGATGAAATAACATTTCTCTCTACGCCTTCTTTAATGGCTTCTCTTAAAGAAATTTTTTCAATGGATAGAACTCCTACAACATCCGGAATCTCATTTTTATCTTCGCTCATTCTCGGCAATACTTCATCTGCATCATCAGTATTATCTTCAGCTGTGTATTTTTCATTATTTAACTCATCCGTTTTATGGTCAGACTCCGGATTTAAAACAGTATTATTAACAATAATGCCATCTGCTCCATTTATACTTACACTCCACACGGATTTTTGATCATCAAATTTTTTTAATGCAATATTTCCTCTTATAACATCTGCAATATTGACTATTGTAGTCAAAACAATGATAAGTACCCCTGAAATAATAAGAATGTTACCAATAATATATTTTTTCCCTTTATCATCTAACCTCATTATTAAACTCCATTTACGAAATATGTTCAATTGCAGCATATAAAATCCATTATGTGTCTGATCAGTTGAAGTCTCTTTTTAAATATCATATCTTACATACAAAAACATAGTATAACATATTTCCTTAGGAATTCATACATTGTGCTGCAAAAAAACAACCTCCCAAAGTAATATATCCACTGTCAGGAGGTTAATGTTTTACAACTGTACTAACTCTATCAATGCACCTTTAAAATCACCATACAGATCAGGTGAAGACTCATTAATAAATAATCCGGCATTCATAAGAGTATCACCATGAAGAAGCAGCATATCCTCTTCCGTTTTATTTACACTCAAAATATTCTTATCACACAAAACCTTATAGACTTTATTCGAATCCAGTCCCCGAAGTTTAATATTTACGCTTCTGCAATTTGGCCTTGATAAAACTTTAATATAGGTAACCACAGATCTTGATTTATCCTTACTTACAATTTGAGTACAATCATTTAAATGATTTTCCCTGTACGAAGTAATCCTATAATAATCTCCGTTCCTTACAAGATCATTATATTTATGATACATCTTAGTCTGATCAAGTATCATATTCCTATCATCCTCAGGTATCTTTGTTATATCCAATTCATATCCGAAAGTACCGGCCAAAGCCACATATCCTCTTGTTTCAAAGGGTGTAACTCTTCCAACTGTATGATTAGGACAATCACTTACGTGTGCGCCCATAGTAGCCAATGGATAAACCAATGATGTCCCTTCCTGAATTATCAGTCTTTCAATTGCATCTGTATCATCAGAACACCATATCTGAGGGCTGTAATAAAACATACCCGGATCAAATCTTGCACCTCCGCCCGAACAATTCTCAAGAAGTATACCGGGAAAATCATCGGCAAGTCTCTGCTGCATTTCATATACCCCCAGCATATATCTATGGAACAGTTCTCCCTGTGTATCATTTTTTAATGCATAACTTCCAATATCGGTCAGGCCACGATTCATATCCCATTTAACATACTCTATATTAGCCGACTGAAGAATTCTCTTTATACGCGAATATATCTCATCGACTATTTCTTTTCGCGAAAAATCAAGAACATATTGATTTCTCAAAAGTGTTGCCTCGCGTCCCGGAATAGCTATTGCCCAATCAGGATGTTCCCTGTACAGATCGGAATCCGGAGAGATCATTTCAGGTTCAACCCATATACCAAACTTAAGACCACACTTATTTACTTCATCAACAAGATATTTAAGACCGCCCTTTATCTTATCTTCATTAACAAACCAGTCACCCAAAGCCATATTATCCGAACTTCTGTTACCGAACCAGCCATCATCCATCACCAGCATTTCAATACCGTTCTTAGCTGCTTCCTTAGCAATAGCTATAAGCTTATCCGTATCAAAATCAAAATAGGTTGCTTCCCAATTATTTATAAGTATAGGTCTGCTGCTGTCCTTATATTTATTGCTCCTGTTTGCACCACAGATCAAATGGTCTCTGAAAAGATCATGAAAACTGTGTGTCATTTCATCAAGACCACAGCTCGAATAAACCATAACAACCTCCGGAGCATTAAAACTCTCAGCTTTATTAAGTTTCCAGCTAAATCCCTTGGGATTAATTCCACATATACATCTTAAAGTATTCTGTTGGGATCGCTCTACACTTGACAGAAAATTTCCCGAATAAACAAAACTAAATCCATAAACATTTCCATCGGTATAAGTTGTATTTTGATCAACCAATGCCATAAACGGATGCATCTGATGTGAACTTTCACCTCTGACAGAACTAACCTCATGTACACCGTAACCGATTGGTACTCTGTCAATGTGTCGTTCTCTTGCCCACCCCCCATGCAGGGTGATCAACTCATAATCCTTATTATCAATATCAAGACATGATGATAACACCGTATCCAGAAAGATCGTATTGTCGCCTTCATTAACAAGACTCACGCTTCTTATAATCGCGTCAATTCCGTCAAACACAGAGTATGAAAGTTTGGCGACCAATCCGGTCAGCGCATCTTTTAAAACAATTTCCAAAGTTTCACTATCTTCTTCCGAACCATATGTAGATGGTAAACCTTCAAGTTTCGGCTTTCCTTTATATATTCTATGATCAACATAACTTAAAGAACAACCCTCATGACCTTCCATGGTTCTGATCCTTAAGCAACCGTTTCTGTAATCACCCACACCCTCCGTAGGATATTCAAAAGGTGCACTGTCAAGAAAAACTCCTCTGTCACGATTATTCAAAGCCGGAGTAAAGGGATTTTCATATATTCGCATACAATACCTTATATCATCATCACTAATTTTCCTGCCATAATAAACATGCATAAGAAAGTCCTCTACAATTGCACAAGCATAAGAGCTGTTCATTGTATCTATCTTGAATATCTGTTCTTTCTCCAAGTAACTTATTCCCATAACAGTCAGTCTCCTTATTAAATATCAAAAATTTTATGTTTTATTATGTATCTATAACTTTACAGCCCCGGTCTTGCGAATATTTAAAGGATAAACATTATCCGATCCTGCATATTCCGACATTCTATTAATATACTCATTCATATTATCATTAGGAACTACCTCAAGAATAACGCCGGCAAAGCCACCGCCATGAACCCTGCATACGCCTTTAAGTTTATGATTTAAATATTCACTGATCCCAAGATTCAAGGCAACGCTCTGATCCTCAACATTCCCGGTAACTATACAATTCTGAAGTTTTTTATATGAAGAATTCCCCGATTCTTCGATTATTTTAAGCATTTCAACCGTGTTCTTATCCCTCATAGCCGTTTCCATACGATCTACTCTGTCATTTTCTTCGAAAAAATGTATCGCTCTTAAAATCGCTCTATCATTACCTACTTTATTGTTAACTTCATTAAGTCTCTTCAAAAGTTCATCCAATGTCACATCACACAATCTTTTACCGGATAGCGCTTCTGCGACTTTATACATTTCTTCGGGCACAGAACTATACTCATTTGATAAATCTGCATGTGACGACCTGGAATTTACAAGTATAAAACTATAATCAAAATTATCAAGATCAAAATCGACCTTTTTATAACTTACTTCACCATTAAAATCAAGCTTTATAACTCCTCCGACCGCACAAGCCAATTGATCCATAAGTCCTGATTTTTTTCCCCAGAAATGATTTTCACTATATTGCCCGGCCTTAGCATACTCTATATAATTCATCTTACCTTCGTTAAAAAAACAATCAATAACAGAACAAATAAGCATCTCAAAAGAGGCTGATGAACTTACTCCCGCCGCAGCAATAACATTGCTTGAAACATATGCATCAAAACCCCCCAGTTTATACCCCTGTATCTCCATTCCCTTAAGAATTCCCACAACTAAAGGGCGGGTTCCTTTTCCCGGTTTTTCAAACTCCAGCCTATCAAGATCAATTTCTATCTTCTCTTCATATCCTTCACTGACAATTCTTACAATACTATTACCGGATTGTGATGCAGCCGCTATTGTATCCATAGATATACTGCCCGCAATAACTCGTCCACCATTATGATCTGTATGATTTCCTACAATCTCAGTTCTTCCGGGCGAGGTAAAGAAACACAAATCTGCTTCACCAAAAGTTTTAATATAATTTTTTTCCAGCAGCTCATATCGTTCTCTCGCAATTGCAGCATCCCTATATATCTGCAAAAGCCTTTGATCAGTAATATTCATATTAACCTCCATAACATAACTTATCTATTTATAGTTACATATTATAAATTCTACTTAATAAACCATATAATAACAATGTAGAAACCAAATCAAAAATATGCATTTTCGAACGTTAATTTATTTTATCCGAATTATCACAGATCAAATACCTTACCCGATTTTCAAAATATTCTCTGTCCTTTTATCAACTTACCCACATATAACATTAATTAAATAAAAATCCACAATACAGTCTTCTGCATCTTCGATTCGAATCTCAAGCTTATGTTCATGGTCATCCATATGGTATCCGATAGTCTGTAAATATGCCTTATCTCCCCAATCCTCATCAAAATTTGCATCAAGGACCACAGCATTCTCCATATCATCATCTACTATAGCCTTGGCAATGGGAGCAGGCTTTTTAACGGACTTTCTATACATAACAGCCAACTCGCTGCCTTTAACCCTGAATTCAATACTCGCTCCCTTCTCTCCTGCTGACCAGCCATTTTTAAAAACATCTCTCACTTCACTGCTTAGGGCTTTGTCTTGCACCGAATTTACGGAAAGATCATTTAGACAATCCTGCAATTCGGTCTTTATAAAAAAGGGGAACATAATATCCGATGTATCCGGATAGAATCCATTACATACCGGGACAAAATTCTTAATGTTATACCGGATTACATCTTCATATCCGTTAACGGTAAGAGGCGGCTTAACAATATCCTCCGATTTATCATTTTCCGTATCTATACGTTTCATAACACCTTCCAAATAATTTATTATATGACCGGCAACAATAGAATGCCCATAATCATTAGGATGTAACATATCCCGGGTAATATCCTTAAACTCAAAACCTGCTTTACCTGCTTTCACTTTCTCATAAATAAGCTCTTTCATACTGATACAGGGAATATCATAATAACTTCCGATCTCAGAATGTACATCTTCCATATTTCCACCGTCATCATATCTTACCGAATTTACTATAAGAACCGCCGGATGATCCGTTTTCATATTTTTATGATAATAAATCTTACGTATAAGTCCTTCATAGGTCTCCTTAAAAAAAACGCTTCTGTCATATGGTTTTTCGTCATTATCATTTACACTAAACTCAACTATCACAAAATCAGGATCATACTTAAGCAGATCACTTTCAACTCTCGATACACCAAATTGTGAAGTAGTAGCACCTATGCCTGCATTTACATACTTAACCTCACAACTATCAAACGTCTTCTTCCACCATCCAAATACTCTTGCCGCATAACATAATGCTTCATCCGAAGCAACCGCTCCCTGCGTTATTGAACCTCCGATAAAACCTATGGTAACAGGTTCTCCCTTGGCAGCCCGTTTCATAACCTTTTTGATCCTACTATCATTTCCGATATTTTTCATATTATCCGACCTTCTTTCATATAACGCAAAGAGCGATTGAATCTCACATGTTTATTATGTTATCCTTATTACTGCATCTGTTAAAATAAATTAAGCTCACGTGTTTTTTCCACGTGAGCTTCCGACCACATTAATGAATATCCTGAATGTAAATACACATTCTTCCGTTATGGTACGGACATTTCCACGGTTCTACAATATCTCGCGAGGGATCGGGATTTCCGTCCTTGTCTACCTGCGAATACCATTCAGATCCTTTTCGCTTATCAATGATTTTATCTTTTATATATTCCCAAACATCAACTGCCGCTTCCAAATACTTCTTCGCCGAAATCTCATCTTTGGATTCTTTTGACTTTTCATAAGCATTTATAAAACCCAGAACAGTTTCCGCTTGAACCCACCATACACGCGTAGTATCGTCTGCTCCTTTTTCACATTCATTAAGCAGCGAATGATCCACATATGCTCTTTCATATATTTTTGATGCCAGATTACCGGTTATCCGCTCTATCTGTCCGGTATATCTGTTATCATCAAGAACCCTTAATCCTCTATCAACCAGCCATGAGGTCTCTATGTCATGCCCATATGAATGCAGATCTATAAGAGAATTATAATCCTTATCAAAAAAAACCTCCTGTCTTCGAAGCTCCGGATTATAGATCTTATCTCTTATTATATCAAGCATAAACCTAATATCATCGCCAACCTTATCCTTTTCATTTAAAAGCAACGAATACATATTTCCATTATTATCATTCAACATTTTTTTGATTACAGTTTCTTCTTTATTCAGAAGTTTCTTTATAACCCTCAGATATTCGGTATATGCTTCAAACACATGCAACAGCGTGTTCATAGTACGATAAGCTTCAACCCCGTTTTCAGATAATTTTTCATTTCCCGCAGGTTTAAAATCTCTTGAAAAAGCCTCCAAATAACCTTGCTTATCCCGGCATTTACTTTCTATTGTCTTTCTAAGATCCCCTGCCAGATTCAATGCTTCAACATTTTGAGTGGCATCAAAATAAGACGATAATGCATAAATAGCAAAGGCAATATTATATGTATGCTTTGTATCATCTTCGATCCATCCATCATTCTTTAATGACCAGAACACTCCACCGTTTATCGGATCATAACAATACTTTTTTAACCAATCATAAGCATGGTCGGCTTCTTCAAGTATATCTTCTTTTCTCAGCAGCAAATAAGCATTTGAAAAAAACCAAAGTATCCTGCTGTTTAAAATGCACCCTTTTACCGCTTTTTTATCTAATTTAAGATCATAAGTAAGAAGTCCGTAATATCCTCCATACTCATCATCACGTAAACTTTTCCAAAAAGGTATTATATTTTCCGTAAGATGATCATACATCTCTTTTTTCATCTTGTTTAACATATTATATTTCCTCATCTGCATTCCGGTTTTCTTATAAAAACACTGATTTTTTTCAGTTCAAAAAATACGGACTGATTTTTAACAAGCATCATGGATCGATCTTGCTATTGACATCCCAACCTTACTGTACGGTATTAACATTGCCTGAAACGCATGATATAAATCGGATTTCCCCGGCCATACCGTTCCTTTCAGTTTATTGTTCTCATCAAGCTGATGAAACCAGGAACCGCAGGAATGATCCAGCACGGTTGAATCAAGATAATTCATAAATACAGCATAATCTTCAGCATACTTTTCTTTTCCGGTAAGCCTGTATAACACTGCCGATGTATTAATAGCCTCTGCCAAAGTCCAATGCATTCTGTCATGTACCACAGGTTTACCTTCCCAATCCGTGGTATATACAATACCTTCCGCTCCGTCAACATTCCATCCATCAAGAATGGCTCTGTCATATAACCTGCAGGCATATTCAATATATTTTTCTTTCTCTTTATCATCCAATTCTTCCATAGAAACAGACCATTGGCTTATCAGTCTTGCCCATTCTATACCATGCCCCGGCGTAGCCCCATATGGTTTAAAAGGATCATCGGGAGTTTCTTTATTGCGATCAAGATCAGGTTTCCAATCTGATGTAAAATGCTCCGGAATCCTATATTCATTATTCTTAGACCACTCAATAACATGATCGATTATACGTCCGGCTCTTACTCTGTAACCATGGCCCCTTTCATCGGTAAGCGTATCTGCCACTGCCAAAAAAGCTTCTACTGTATGCATATTGGCATTAACTCCCCGATAATCATCCAACTCAGTAAATTCTGTATTCCAGGTATCACATGACAATCCACTTTCTTCGTTCCAAAATTTATCATCATAGATATCCAAGGCATCTTCAAGAAGTTTTACCGCTGCCGGTATTCCTGCCATGATCGCACTTGTCGAAGCAAGGATCACAAATGCGTGCGCATAACACTGCTTAGTCGGAACTATCTTTCCATCTTTTGTCAGACCGGCATACCAACCACCGTTTTCTTTATCCTTAAGTTCCCCGGTCAATCCCTTAACCGCCGCTTCCACAAGCTCTTTACAACCGGGATTACCCATCATTGCTCCCATACTATACACATGCGCCATACGACACGTTATCCAGGTTTCACGATTCCTATCCTTCCACGGGGTTCCATCATCCCCAAGGTAATAACTTCCGCCACCGGGAGAAGGAAATCTTCTTCCAAAATCCAATAATGCAACGGCACAACTATTTAAGAAATCTTTATTTTCATTTGTATCTATCAAATACTTTTTTTCTGTTATTTTCATCTCAATCCCTCGCAATCCATGCACCGACCTGTAAAATACCGTCAAATAAAGGATCCGGTAAAATCAAACTCCCACACCTGATATCCTAATATTATCTGATATCATAAACACTTCTTACCTTTAGTCCATCAACATAACCTTTAATGATCTTAACCCGTTTTTCTGTACCGTTAAGGTCAAAGAAATTATCACTCAAAATAAGATCATCGTTAGCATTGCGTATTTCTATACTTTTAGCATATGCATCCGCCGAAACAATTATCTCATCATTTTCAAGCCTGATACTTAACTTCGGATCCCTAAACTTAAAATGTTTAGGAGCACAGAACAAAACCGTACCTTCCGAGATCACTTCATCGTCTTCCAACAACTGGTAGCTAACATAGTTTTCATAAATCTTAGCTTTTGGAAGATCAACCTTATCCAGCCATTTTGAAGAAAGCGCATCAATACCTATATCAGTATTTTCTTCAACAATAACCTTCGCATCAGCATCTCTTAACTGCCATCTGACTTTAACGTTTTTATCGTAAAGCGTTTCATTCGCCACACTGAGACGTATGGATTTCTTTATATCAAAAGGTTCAGCATTTGTATTCATGGACTGACTGAGCAAACCTTCTTCCTCACACGAAATCATCAAAGGAGCAAAAAATCTTTTTGCATAATAATGTAAAGCCTTCCATCTTCCGTAATAATCAATAGATGCCCACGAAGCAACCGGCCAGCAGTCATTAAGCTGCCAGTATACCGTGCCCATACAACGCCCTCTGTTTCGTCTGAAATGCTCAACCCCATATCTTATTGCCTCTGCCTGTAAAAGCTGTGATGCATAAACAAGCGTATCCAGATCATTGGGATAAAGAAATGTCTGCTCCATATAATTCATGATCTTACCATTTGCAGATGCATTTCTTTGATGTTTTTCCATAATATACGAAAAAACATTTCTGTCTTCCGGAAGAGTAAATGATTCAATCGTTTTTACAGAAGGAAATGATTGGAATCCAAACTCCGATAAATATCTGAAGTAAAATTTTCTGTACTCCGTAAAGGGCTTATTACCATGCCAAACATCCCAATAATGAACATCACCCCGATCCGGTGAATTAGGTTCGTCAAACCCTCCCCCCGACGAAGGAGATGCCGGCCAATATACTCTATCAGGGTCTTCCTCTTCCAATAACCGCGGAAAGAGATATTCATACATTTTTACATAATCGCTTTTTATTTCATTTTTGGCTCCCCACTCTCCTTTATCAACAAACATCTCCATTTCATTATTACCACACCACAACCCAAGACTTGCGTGATGATATAATCTGCGGACGTTGTCTTTAATCTCCGCCAAAATATTGTCTTCAAATTCTCTGGTCAGTCTGTAATTGGCACAGGCAAACATAAAATCCTGCCACACTACCAAACCCAATTCATCGCAAATGTCATAAAAATCCTCTGATGGATACAGTCCCCCACCCCAGACTCTTATACAATTAAAATTTGCATCTTTACATTGTTTCAACAAGTCAAAGGTTCTATCATACCCTGTTCTTGAAAGTATATTATCTTCAGGGATATAATCTGCACCCATTGCAAAGAATTTAACATTATTTACTACATGTGCAAATTCCGAACCCCACTCATCCTTCTTAGTACTTAAATCCATTTTTCTTAATCCGATACGCCTTGAATCGGAATCAAGTACACATCCGTTTTCATCAACAAGCTCGGTAATAACTTCATATAACGGCTGCTCTCCGAACCCATTGGGCCACCATAACAAGGGATCACTAATAATGGGGCCACCATTACTTCCACTCTTTTCAAAGATGTCTGCTTTATCAAATATTTTATTACCGGAAGGATCTATAACCGTCACCAATGCCTTAAGCTTCAAAGAATCTATAAAAGATTTTTCTTCATTATCCAAAGCTTCCTTAATCTTAAGGTCAAAGCAAAGTTGTACGCTCGTAAGATCCTCATTAAATTCCTGATGAATATATACTTTCGTAAACCTTGCCTTCCTGACTTTCAATACTTCAACATCTCTCCAGATTCCCGCATCCGGTAATCTCGGACCCCAGTCCCAACCGAACATATAATGTCCTTTACGAATTTTGGGAAATCCACGCATTGCATCCTCTGTCCCTAATATAAACGGATCTTTTTCAAATTCTTCCGCAATAAAGGAAGTCGGTGAATGAAAATGTATGGTCAATTCATTCATTTCCGGCTTAAGATATTTTTTAATACTATATTCCCATATCCTGTGCATGTTATTTACACTTCCCAGGGCATTCCCGTTAAGCTCAATATCTGCCAGAGTATCCAAACCGTTAAATCTAAGGATAACCTCATCTGCATCATCCAAATCAACAGAACTCACATTAAAACTGCCTTTATATTCAAAATCATTCTTCATCAGCTCCAACGCTAAATCCTCATTATCTCGCCAATAAGGATCCTCGATCTTACCCGCCAAAAGAAGGTCATTATACACAGACCCGGGAACCTTTGCACTTATATATTCCCCGGAAATATCATTGGAAATACAGGTATCTTGCATATTATCATTTAGGCAAACCCGCATCATCCATTCCTGATCAATATCTATTCTTTTCATCGACTTTCCTAGCTCCTTAGAATTTTTATAATTTAACTTACCAAATCCTTCACGCTTTTTCCAAACAATTTATGATATCATCTTTATACGGAAGCGCAGGAATACCACCGTGTTTCTGTATACATAATCCGCCGGATACAGCACCGTATTTACCGGCTCTTACAAGTTTATCCATCGTTATATCCGAAGTATTTTTTACATTCTCACTTAAAAGACAGGATAAAAATCCGCCCCAATAGGCATCGCCTGCTCCGGTTGTATCAACAACCTTCACATTCATAGAAGGAATTTGCCTCATTTCATTTTCAAAATATATCCTTGCACCATCCTTACCTAAAGTAAGAACAACAACTGCAATATTATGCTCCTTCATATATGGTAAAATATTATCCTCACCACCTACAAAACCCAATTCTTCTTCCGATATCTTTAACATATCAACATATGGAATTACTTTTTCCACTTCCTTCTTACAATCGTCATAACTCCATATCTTATCCCTGTAATTGATATCAAAGCTTATAAGTTTTCCCTTTTCCTTCGCTTTTTTTACAGAATGCAGAACCGCTTCTTTTGAAGGCGAACCGGATTGACTTACAGAACCAAAATGCACAATATCCCACTCCGAATAATCAATACCCGAAACATCGTTTTCATCAAGCAAAAGATCTGCTCCCGGCTTCCTTGCAAATGTAAAAGATCTGTCTCCCGTTTCATCCAAAGTCACAAAAGCAAGGGTAGTGGTTGCTTCGTCGGTTAATTGCGGCAACAATATTTCAACCCCATCATTTTCAAGGGTGTTGATCAGCAATTTTCCAAAATCATCATTCCCCAGCTTACCGAGGAACCCGGCCTTTACTCCATTTCTCGCAACGGCAACGGCAACATTTGCCGGTGCACCCCCCGGATTTGCGGTATACGTGTTTTTCATATTTTCAACAGGAGTAAAATCAATAAGCATTTCTCCTATACAAAGTATTCTCATGATTTGTCACCTTATCCTTTCACAGCACCTGATGTAAGTCCTGAATAAATCTGTTTCTGGCAAGTAATAAATACTATCAGTGCCGGTAAAAGAGAAATGATAACTCCCGCACATATAAGGTTATATTTGCTTCCCAGAGGACCTACAAAAGTATATAAAGATGTAGCTACGGTAGCTAATCTGGTCTTATCCTGTAAATAAAGGTTTGCACAATAGTATTCATTATAAGTTCCGACACCTTTTAATATACATGAAGTTACAATTGCAGGTTTAAGAAGCGGTAATAATATTTTATAAAAAATTGTAAAGAAAGAAGCTCCGTCCACGATGGCCGATTCATCCAATGAACCGTCAATATTTTCAAAGAACTGAATATATATGTATATCGATATAACATCCGTTCCGCACATCATCACTATATAACCGGGCAATGAATTGATAAAATGCAATTTATACATAATTTCATATACCGATATCTGCATAGCTACCCCGGGAAGCATTGATGCAAAAAGAAACATATTCCGTATTAATTTATTACCGAAAAATTCAAATCTGTTAAGCACATATGCCAGCTGCGTTCCTATTAAGGTTGAGAATAACAAGACACATATAAGGATGATCGTAGAGTTAATAAAAGCTCTTCCCATTCCTGCTTTGTTAAACGCATTTATAAAATTATCAAAATTAAGCCAGCTCTGAGGTAACACCATTACATTCGTTGACTGATATTCCTCATCCGTCTTAAATGCCGTTATAACACATGAAACTACCGGAAGCAACGCTACAAAGGAAAAGAATACCAGCGAAAAATATTTCAAAACTATAAGTACATATTTGATGATTTTTTCTTTTACAGACATATCGATCCTCTCCTTTCCAAATCATTCCGTTCCATCTTTAAATACATATTTAAAGAATAGTTTCTGTAATACGGTTACAATAAATATTATCATTAAAAGCACAACTGCCATAGCCGATGCAAGTCCTACCTTTTGCTGAGTATGTGCTATTTCATGCATTACCACAAAATATGTACCTGTACCGTTCGCACCGTCTGTAATAACATAAGGCGGTTCAAATGCACTTAAGGATCCCGATATCGATAATATTACATTTAACACAAATATAGTTTTAATACTGGGCATTATAATATATTTAAACTGCTGAAATTTATTTGCTCCGTCAAGCATAGCTGCCTCATACAGCTCTGAATCAACCGACATTATTGCACCGATAAACAACACCATATTCTGCCCGAAATACCTCCATACACTTGTACCGACCAGGGATATATTATTAATGCTTCTATCCTTTAACCAATAAGGAAGACTATCCAGATTAAAGCCTACCCACTGAAGTACGGTATCAAACACAAAACCTCTGGTATAGAAAAACTTAAAAATAAAACCGATCGCAATACCGTTTATTAAAAATGGGAAAAACATAAATCCTTTAAAAATATTTCCACCCTTTACTTTAAAACTCAGTATTGTTGCAAGATACAGGGCAAGCGACAACTGTACTACCGATCCTCCCATATAATACAGAGATAATTTTAAAGCTCCGAAACAGTCATCTCTTGAAAATACCTTGATATAATTTTTAAATCCCACAAACTTTCTGTTTCCGACGTATTTCATATTATAAAAACTGTATTTTACCATCTCCGCAAACGGAATGTATGTAAATACCATAAGAAGTACCAGAGGCACCACCAAAAATGCGATCATTACCAGCACTCTTTGACCGTCCCTGCTCCTTAACCATTCCGGAAATGTACGATTTTTTCTGCTACCTGCACTTTTTGTCAATGCACTCATTGTACTCATTCCTTTCTTTTAATGACGGAGCCGGTCATATAACCGGCTCCACTGGGTTTAAATAGTTTTTGATTAATAATCTACAGATACCTCAAGTTCTTCCTGAGCATCATTCCATACCTGTGTCCAATCAGCATATATATCATCAAGTGATTCGGAACCAGTAGCTGCCGCTTCAACAATCCTTTGCACCTTAGCATTTCCTCCTGCATTAAATGAAAGCTCTGATTCAGCATTCACATCATTAAGGAGAGTCTCCTCACCTGCCTTGGCCGGCTTATCCGAAAGAACTTCACAGCCGTCAAATGCCGAATACATATCCGGGTTATCACCACCCTTAACTACTGTGTATCCGCCTTCATTGAAGCACCAGTTTGACTTCTCTACCATCCATTTTACAAAAATAAGAGAAGCAAGCTTATTTGTATCATCGGAGTTAACATTTATACAATAATTATAATCTCCGCCTGCCGAAACATACTGGGTTCCGCCAACTGTCATAGGGAAAGGCATATAGCCTACATTTTCAGGTGTATCTCCCGCTTCCTGCATCTGAGCATAAGCCCATGATCCGAGAACCATTGTTCCTATCTCGCCGCGATTAAGCATACCCTTGCAGCTTTCCCAATCGGTTGTTGTATAGTCATCTTCAATAAGTCCGTTAGCTACTGCGTCATAAAGGATTCTGTATAGGTTATATATACCTGTATCATCTCCGGGATCCTTGAAAGGTTCTGCGGTATGGACAAATTTCTGATTTACATATGTATCATCACCATTGGATACTATTCCAACATACGCATCCCAGGCACCCATTGTCCAGCCTGCTGCATAATTTGTATAAAGAGGTATAGCATCTGTCTTGTCCTTGATCAGCTGAAGATCCTCAAGGAATTCGGTAGGTGTTTTGGGAAGTTCGGCAATACCGGCTTCTTCAAACACTGCCTTATTATAAAGAACACCCTGTGCATTTGCCATATAAGGAATTCCGTAGCATTGTCCGTTGTATTCCCAACTGTCTACAAAATTAAGTTCGGCCGAAAGATTCTCAAGCGAGTCAATAGGCATAAAATATGTCTCAAGGTCTACCTTATCTACTGCAGGGATAAACATAATATCACCCCAGTCACCGGTAGAAAGACGAAGCAATGAATCTTCCGCATAATCGGTAACCGCTTCCATTTCTACGGTTATATTGGGAAACTCTTTGTTAAATTCAGCTACCATCTTATCCATTGTACCGTCTTCGGCACGGTCTGTTTTGTGATGAAGGAACTTTATAGTCGCCTCTGTATCACCGTATTTACTTAAATCCAACTGAGTGTAAGTAGGTACGCCTCCTTCTGCTGCTTCTGCTGCTTCTGCTGCTTCTGCCTCTTCGGCAGGTTCTTCTTCGGCTTCCTCTTCCTCGACTTCTTCTGCCGCTTCTTCGGTTTCAGCTTCTTCACTGTCTGAAGCTTCAGGAGCTGCCGGTGCTGCCTGTCCGCAAGCTGCCACCGAAAGAGTCATCGCTGATGCAAGACAAATTGCCAATACTTTCCTAAACTTCATAAACTTTTCCTCCTTTGTTAAATAAACCGTTTTAAGTAATTCTACTTAATTCAAGTATACTCTTAAGTAAAATTTAGTCAATATTTATTCTTAAAAAGGTATTTATTTTTACCTAATTTACAATTTTCTCAAGTAATTTTTGTACATTTTCACTACAAAAATCAAAGGACCTTGTTAACTTTATAACAAGGTCCTTTAATATGCATTTACTTAATTATTTAAGTAAATCAATTTATCCATGTAAAACCACCATTTCATTTATTATTTATTTGAGCCACCGATTCCCCTTCTATCAATTTTCCGTCGATTACTATCCTTTGTATCAGAGTTGTTTTGGGATTCTCAATAAGATGTATAAGTTTTTCCGCCGCCTCATTACCAATCTTTTCGGTATCCTGTTTAAGCGTAGTAAGCTTTGGTGATAATATCTGCGAAACATAACTTCCGTCATAACCTATTACGGAAACATCATCGGGGACCCTTAAACCCATCTCTTTTAATGCATTAAGACCTCCGATTGCCGAATAATCATCCGGATAAAGAATACAAGTCGGTCTTTCCTCCATCAGCATCAGCATCTTTGTATATCTATACGCAAGATCGGGATTTCGGTACGCAGACTGAATTATATACTCATCTTTCACTTCAATAAAATGTTTTTCAAGGCTTCTCTTAAAACTACCTACACGATTTCTTGTTACCGAAGTATCCTCTCCGGTAATATATGCAATTTCCCTATGTCCTTTTGAAAAAGCATACTCTACCAGATCGTGCATACCCTGTATATTATCAGACAAAACCGCTATTCGATAATCAAACACATGATCAATGGTAATAACAGGAATATCATACCTTAGTAATTCCGTAACCTGCGGATCATCAAAGTTCACACAGGCTATTATCACCCCATCCACTCCACGATATTTTGAATGTTCCAGATAACTCATTCCATTGGCGCGTGTTGAGTTAATAAAAGTAAGATCATAGCCTTTTTTTTCTACATATTTTTTGAAACTATCAAGTACATGGGCAAAAAAATCATGTGTTAAACCACTTTGAGCTTCATCCACAAATAAAACTCCTATATTATATGTACGATTAGTCTTAAGTGCCCTTGCGGATGAATTGGGAAAATATCCCAATTCCCTTGCCACCGCCTTCACTCTTTCTTTTGTTTCCGAACCCACATCACTAAGATCATTCAATGCTTTACTGACAGTAGCTACAGAAACCCCGCATTCTTTAGCAATATCTTTTAACGAAACCATACCTTTTCCTCTTTATTTCGAAAACAGCTAAAAATTTAGTAATCAATGTGTTCCTTAAACGTTTACGTTATTAGTATATTATTATTCATATTTTTTTTCAATATTTTTATTATATGCAACTTCAGAATTTAATAT
>JAILKH010000094.1 GCA_024693925.1 Lachnospiraceae bacterium
GAGGGATTTCCTTCGTATCCGTAAGCATTGAAGATCATACCTCCTGCTGACTGTTCTAATTCTTCATCTGAAATCTTCTTAATATCTGACATAATATACTTCTCCTTTCATTCCGTTTATCATTTCTTTCCGATATATCTATATAGTAGGGCTCTTTCTTTTCCTTTATGTTTTATTATACGAAGTAAAAGGGGAAAGGGACAAAAAATATTTATTCTTCTTTTTTTCCTTCTTCATATTTCTGATAGTCATTATCAAAATCAAAACAGCTGCTGTCTATTACCTTTCCAAGCCTCTTATCATAAACAACAACATTAAGTCCATCCTGATTTTTTGCCGTCTCTTCCCCATCAACCAAGACATTTGCCAGAGTCGGTATCTCCCCTTCACCTGCC
Source organism: Lachnospiraceae bacterium (assembly GCA_024693925.1). Taxonomy (GTDB): domain Bacteria; phylum Bacillota; class Clostridia; order Lachnospirales; family Lachnospiraceae; genus UBA2868. The sequence goes on from JAILKH010000094.1 coordinate 396, forward strand.
GTACCACAGCTCTTTATCTTGAAATGAACCCCATTAACCCACTTCTCTTCTGTAATGAATACCCCATTATACTCTTGCAATACACATTCTCCTGAATCAACTATAGCCAAAAAACTGCTGCCCTTATCGCTAAACGAAATATCCTCTATACCATAATCTTTGAATATCTCCCTAATCTCATCTGTCATACCTTCACATATATCACCCTTTACCGCAAGAGCAATAATGAAATTATCATTATTCAAAGCCTTAAGATAGTTGATCAGATCATTGTAGTTTTTTGCTAAAATCTCCTTGTTCTCATCTACATGCATAGATGAAGAATCTTCAGCCAAGAATTCTTTCCTTAGTTTATCAATATCTACATTACAGTTATGGCTTCCCAACCTGTTGCTGTAAAATCCATATACGCCCTTTGATGCATAATCATCTATCATTTTAGTATCATCGACCCCTTCAACATACAAAGGGCATTGTATATTATCAAGTCCATAAATGAGGTTTTTATTCAGAACATTAGAAGAGCAGGTCATAGCACTTATTCCCGTCTCTTTTATAAAATCTAGAATTTCTTTATCTTTTTTAACATTGGCATACTCGTCGCAAACCTTATAAATAACTGACTTAAAGGGATATATATTCATAACCTGATAGTACATAGCTTTATCATAAACCTGCACTATCAGCCTATCCATTATATCCTTCTCATATCCTTTTGCGGTATTCACTATTTCCCTAAAAACAGAGTTAATGGCCTGGCTGTTCATATCTTTAGTATCTGTTACTATATATATATCCGGATATTTTCCCATTATATTCAATAACATTTCAAAAGTGAGAACACTGTATTCAGACCGCTCTGATATATCCTTCCATGACCTGTTAAGGATATTATTTTCATCGGACCCACCCTTGTTTCCAGGCAAAAGTATAAGCTTTCCATCAGAAGTAAACCCAATGTCTGCTTCGAATACTCTTTGTCCGATTTCATAATTCATTTCGAAAGCTTCTAAAGAGTTTGTAGCGCACATTCCATCAAATTCCCCCATCCCCAATGCAACATAATGCTCTTTAGTCCAGGATTTATCCCTTCCTTCCTTTATTTCCTGCTTCACTACCTTCATGGTGTATGGATTACTGATTACTGGCGTATCACAATCATTATAAACTTTTCCTACCCTTATAAGTGCATTGTCCTGAAGACACCAGTCGGAGTAATCAAGTTTTATCTTCAAGCTCTTTTCAAGTTCATTATAAAGCGTCTCTTTTCTAATTCCGTTAACTGTTCCATAACATTTTTCTAACCCGCTGCCATTAATTGTTACCCACTGTTCATCTGTATTTGCCATATTCAATGATTCAGGGGTAACCTTATCAATAATCGGAGTTTCCAGATCTTCGGTAGATATTATATCTAAATTGATCAGATTTGATTTAATCAGTTTTCCTGTATTATCATCCAGGCTTTCTACCTGAATACTCACTTGTCCCGGGGCAGAATAATATTCTGACGGCAAGGATATTTTTATCCTTCCAATGTCTTCATATAACTCTTGATCTATTATACCCCTATTGTACTTTCCATTGATAAAAACACGAACTACACTTGAAAGATTATCACCCCTGATGAGTATCTTACCTTCATCCGGAAGTTTTGACCCCTGAACCAGCTCACTTGGTTCAATTGATTTAAGCACCGGTATTTTAAGCTTGCTTTTTTCGATAGGAAGAAATCTGTTTAATAATGGATAGCTGAAAAAAGTAACGAGCACTACCAAA
>JAILKH010000037.1 GCA_024693925.1 Lachnospiraceae bacterium
TTAAGTTCGGTTCCCCAGGCTTTTTCAAATTTATCCATTACGGCTTCATCGGTTATCTTCTGATAACCCGGGAACTGACCGGGCATAGCCCCCATATCACAGGCTCCCTGAACATTATTCTGACCTCTTAAAGGATTGACACCGCAGCCGCTTCTTCCTATCTTTCCTACCATCATAGCAAGATTGGACATAGACATAACACCTTCGGTACCGGTTGAATGTTCGGTTACTCCCAAACAGTAAATAATAGGAGCCTTACCTGCCTTGGCATACATAAGTGCCGCTTCCCTGAGATGATCGGGATCAATATGACATATCTCTCCGACCCTTTCAGGAGTGTATTCCTTTACTATCTCCTTAAGCTCTTCATAGCCTTCTGTACGATCCCTGATAAATTCCTCATCCACAAGACCTTCATTTACTATAACATTCATCATACCGTTTGCAAAAGCAACATTTGTACCCGGTTTAAGCTTAAGATGTATATCTGCCTGCTTCGATAATCCAATATCCCTGGGATCGACAACTATAAGCCTGGTCCCTCTGGCCACAGCCTGTCTTATCTGCATACCGACAACAGGATGAGCTTCTTCCGGATTTGAACCTACCAGCAGGATAACATCAACATCATTTGTTATATCTCCTATAGGATTAGTCATGGCTCCCGAACCTAAAGTCATTGCAAGACCATGGACTGAAGCCGAATGGCATACTCTTGCACAATTGTCCACATTATTGGTCCCAAATGCACATCTTACCATCTTCTGGAGCATGTATATATCCTCATTTGTGGAACGAGAGCAGGCAAATCCCGCAAGCGCATCTGAGCCGTACTCACCTTTGATCGCAAGAAATTTTTCCGCTATAAGGCTCATTGCTTCCTCCCAGGAAGCCTGTTTGAATTCACCGGTATTTTTATCTTTGATAAGCGGATGCTTAAGCCGTTCCGGAGAATGAACAAAGTTAAACGATCCAAACCTTCCCTTTACGCACAGCATACCTTTATTTGAAGGTCCTTTTGCCGGTTCAACATCTACAATCACATTATCCTTAACAATAAGATAATATTGACATCCCGTAGCACAATGAGGACAGGTTGTCAGCACCTTCTCTATACGTCCCGGCTGATACTTTTTCTTATTCTTAACTATCAAAGCTCCTGTAGGACAGGCCTGGGCACAATTACCGCAGGACTCACAATCCGTCTCCTTCCAGTCAGGACCAAATGGAGCATCAATTAATGTTCTGGTTCCCAGCTTAGCGTTATGAAGTACACCGTTTCCCGTAATCTTATGGCAGGTATTTACGCACCTTTGACAATTTATACACAACTCAGGATAATAAGTTAAGAACGGATTCTCTATTTTTGCCGGTATTTTAGCCTCGTTTCCTTCGTAAACCGATTCCGTTATCCCATACTCATTTGAAAGATCCTGCAATTGACAGCTGCCGGATTTCGCGCAGGAAAAACATCTTACATCATGGTTTGCAAGCAAAAGATTCAATACCTGTTTTCTGCTCTTAACAACTCTTTCGGTACGGGTATTTATTACCATTCCTTCTTTAACCTTTGTGTTACAGGATGTGACCAGATGATCTCTTCCTTCCACCTCCACAACACACATTTTACAGGCACCTATTTCGTTAATTTCTTTTAAATAACAAAGCGTGGGGATATTAATATCATGAAGATGGGCAGCCTCAAGTATTGTACATCCTTCATCAACATTTATCTGTTTACCGTCTATAGTAACATTTATACTCATACTCTGCCTCCTTCCACTACACCGCATCCGAAATGATCGCATCTTAAGCACTTTCTGCATTCCTGCATAGCTTCATCATAAGACATTCCGTTCTCGATCGGTTCAAAATTCTTCTTGCGTTCCCTGGCAGATCTGTCCGTTAAATGAACTCTTCCTATGTGCGTCCTGTCATTTTCCTTCGGTTCGGGATAATCAATGGAACCGAGGATTTTATGATGATATCCCAGATATTCATCTATATTGATCGCCGCAACTTTTCCCGCACCGACAGCCTTTATAACCGTGGACGGTCCAAAAACACAGTCTCCTCCCGCAAAATATTTCTCATGTGATTTAAGTCTTGCCGTTGCTGTGGTATTAAAGGTCTTCCTTTTGGGATTTACGTCATATTCGGCAAAGGGTTCCGAATAAATATCCTGTCCCACAGCCATAAGTACTATATCACAGGGATGTACTTCTTTATCCTTATTGGCAGCAGTTACCGCCGGTCGTCCGGCCCTGTAGGCGGCAACTATCTGCGGCTGCATTATCAAACCTGTAACATTATTATTATCATCCGCTTCTACGCCTACCGGCGCGTTAAGCGTCAGCAATTCTACTCCTTCTTCTATGGCTCCCTGTATTTCCGAAGGTAAGGCTGTCATATCAACCTGTCTTCTTCGATAAATTACCGTTACCTCCTCTGCATTACACCGAATAGCGCTTCTGCTTGCATCCATAGCAACATTTCCACCGCCTACAACAACGACTCTTTTACCGGTATAATCAGGTTTTTCACCACGCCCTATAGCATCCAGCACATCTACTGCAGAATATACTCCGTTAGCGTGTGAACCCGGTACATCCACGGTCCTTCCAAGCTGGGCACCTATTGAAATATATACAGCATCATAATTCTTATCTATCTCCTCAAAAGATATATCCTCCGGAATACTGACTTTACATCTTATTTCAATATTACCTGTTGATAATATTGCTTTTATATCCTGATCCAGACGGTCTTTCGGAAGTCTGTAATTGGGAATCCCGTATCTTAACATGCCTCCCGGCATTTCCTTCTTTTCAAATACTATTACCTTATGTCCCATCAAAGACAGGTAATATGCTGCAGTAAGACCCGAAGGGCCTCCGCCTATTACAGCAATCTTCTTACCTGTTGTTACATTACATTCCGGCACCCTGACCTGGTCCGCCGATATCTGATCTACCGCAAATTTCTTAAGCCCTCTTATATTTATGGGACTGTCAAGAATATCCCTCCTGCATTTTTCCTCGCAGGGATGCTCACAAATAAAAGCACAGGCAGTCGGAAAAGGATTATCAAGACGTATACAATTAATTGCATCGGCATACCGGTGCTCACCTATAAGTGCTATATAATTGGGAATATCAACATGTGCGGGACAATAAGACACGCAGGGAATTTTCTGTCCTACCTCTTTTTGACATCTGTGTTCCTTAATATGACTCATATATTCATCCCTGAACAGTTCAACACTCTCAAGAACGATCCTTGCTGCTTCGTATCCAATTGCGCAATCGGCAGTATCCTCGATAATATGGCATAATTCCTCCATATTCTCAAGAGTATTTAAATCTGCTTTCCCATCCACGATATCACGCAGCATAATTTCAACCTGTGCAAGTCCGTCTCTGCAGGGCACACATTTTCCGCAGGTCTGACTTCTTGCGCTCTGCAGAAAAGAAAGCTGTACCGCAAGAGGACATACTCCCGGCGGACTTCCTTTAACACGCTTGGCAAAACGCTCAAGAAACTTCATCGTTTTTTCATTCATCTCATTCTTATAGATAACAGTTTGAGAATACATACCTTAACCTCCCATCCATGAACATAAGCTTACATTTTCACCCATCATCCTCTGACATGTTAGTTCTAACATGTTAGTTATATATTATACTTATTTGCTTAAAATTACAAGGCATCGAAAGAATTTTATATGCAAAATCACTATGTTTCTAAAAAAATACAATTATAGTTTTAATTTATTCACTAAACA
>JAILKH010000057.1 GCA_024693925.1 Lachnospiraceae bacterium
CGTAGTTCTTGTATCTCCCTTGATATTCGGAGAAAAGCTTACCCGTACAAAATCAATATGTGCGATAGTTGCCATAGCCGGAATGATACTGGTATCGGGAGTGATACAGAATGCGGACAGTGCCGGGGGTTTACAGGATATGGCAGGAGCCGGGAGAGTGCAGGATGTAGCCGGTGCTGGAGGAATACAGGATTCCGGAGCTGGTGGATTACAGGATATAGCAGGAGCCGTGGGAGTACAGGATTTTGGCGCATGGATAAATGCTGCCACGGCAAGTGAGAATATAAAGGGAATAATGTTTGGACTAGCGGCGGCTTTGTTTTATTCGGCGGTGGTTATACTCAATAAGAAGATAGAAGGTGTGGAATCCTATTCCAAAACTACGATTCAGCTTTTGGCTGCAGGATTTGCCATGGTCCCATATATTATGATCGCTCAAGAAGGAATTAATACAAATAATGCACCTATAGGCATTAATACGGTATTATTGCTGCTTATTGTCGGGTTTGTTCACACAGGTGTGGCTTATGTTTTATATTTCGGCAGTATGGATGTTCTTAAGGCCCAATCGGTGGCCTTGTTAAGTTATATAGATCCTGTATCGGCTCTTATATTTTCTGCTATGTTTCTTAAGGAAGGTTTAAGTGGCCTTGCAATATTGGGGGCGGTTATGATAATCGGTTCGGCGGTGGCAGCGCAGAGGGAGTCCTGATCTGAATCATCCGCGAAGTTCCTGGAAGAGTTATGATCCCGAATCATTCGCGAAGTTCCTGGAAGAGTTATGTTCCCGAATCATCCGCGAAGTTCCGGGAAGAGTTATGCTCCCGAATCCTTCGCAAAGTTCCGGGAAGAGTTATGCTCTTGGATCATTCGCGGCAGCCCTTGGATAAACTTTGCGTTCTTGTATACAGATTAAAATAATGGTACTATATTTATGATAGTATCATTTTTTTATGTTATATTAGGATGGTTTTTGTTATGAAAAAATTTATATGGCTGTTGGCATTGTTCTTATTTATTATTGTGGGAGCGGACAAGGCCGGTGCAACCGAGATTGGTACAGATGAGATCGGTGCGGAAAATAACAGTTCAGCCAATAAGGTTGTGGTGGTGATAGATCCGGGGCATGGTGGTTTTTCGGAAGATGATCGAAGTTTTGGAGCAATATATAATGATGAACTTAATGAGAAGGATATTGATCTTGCCACAGCTTTGGCAATGAAAGAAGAGTTAGAGAAATATTATAATGTGAAGGTATATCTTACAAGAGAGAATGATGTTCAGTTATCCCTTGAAGAGCGAGTAAATTACGCTAACAGCGTAGGGGCAGATGTGATGGTAAGCTGCCATTATAACGCTTCGGAGGATCATCTTTTTTACGGCGCCGAGATATTTACTTCTGCCTTCGGGGAATGTTATATGAAAGGTAAGGCACTGGCTCAGTGCATAATGGATAAATGGGTGGATGACGGCCTGTTAAATAAGGGTATTAAGACCAGGCTGGGAAGCTCCGGAGAGGATTATTACGGAGTAATACGCCGGGGATGTGAGACAGGACTTCCGGTAATAATCATTGAGCATGGGTATCTTGATAATCATTTCGATTATGAGAAGCTTGGAATGCCGGCTGACTGGGAACGTATGGGAAGGCTTGATGCTGCAGGAATAGCGAATTATTACGGTTTAAGTAAGGAACAGGAATATGAAGCAGTCATTCCCACGGTCTTTACGGAGGATCCGGGCGGAGTGGTATATCCCGATGAAACACCGCCTACCAGTGTTTCGCTCAATATCATAGAATGCAATATAGAAACAAGTGAAGTGACTTACGAGGTCCGGGGAAGGGATAGCGATGGCAAGCTTATGTATTACGGACTTGCCCTCGGAGAGCCGGAGGATATTGTTCCGGGTGATTTTGCCGATCTTATGTTATGGGAAGAGGGAAAATCAAGTATGCGGGGAACTTTTCCGGTACCCACGGGATACCGCGGGAAGATAAAAGCAAGGGTATATAATAATTATGAATTATATTCGGACAGTGCTGCCATAGAAATTGATTTAGCCACATTGGTACAGGAAAGAGCCGAATTGCTGGAGCAGGCGGCCAGGGAAGCCGAGGAGGAAGCGAGGCGTAAGAAAGAACTTGCAAGACAGCGAGCGGAGGCTGCCAAACGAGAGGAAGAACTGGAAGAACAGAGAAAGAATGTGGGAGACTTCTTCTTCTTTGTGGGAGGCGACGATAAGGCGGAAACCGTGGATCCGGTGGCCAGGAAAAAATCATTATATATGGAAATAATCGCTTTGGTAATATTGCTGGCAGTCCTTATAATCATCATCGTAGTAAGACACCGCAAGGCATTTCTTAAGTATTTTAAGACAATATTCGGTGATGATCTAGACAGATATTAATTAAAGCGGATAGGATATCGCAGAAAATATCAAGGAGATCATCGGGAATAGTACCGGGAATTTATCAGGGAAAAATCGGGAATAACAACGGAAAAACATAAAGGAGGGCAGGGTATGAAACTTACATTTGTTGGTGCGGACCATGAAGTAACCGGAAGTGCGCATTTTATTGAAAACGCAGGCAAGTATATGCTGGTTGATTACGGTATGGAACAGGGGTTGGATACATATGAGAATGTAGATCTTCCCGTGGATGCAGCTATGATCGATTATGTATTTCTGACGCATGCCCATATCGATCATTCGGGGCTTCTTCCGCTGCTGTATGCAAGGGGCTTTCGGGGGCAGATATTTGCAACGGAGGCAACCTGTGATCTGTGCAGCATAATGCTTCGAGACAGTGCCCATATTCAGATGTTTGAGGCGGAATGGCAGAATCGAAAGGCTAAAAGATCCAAGAATGTGGATACTTATGAGCCTTTATATAATATGCAGGATGCGGACGGAGCAATTAAATGTCTGGTTCCCTGTAAATATAATTCGATCATAAAGGTAAACGAAAATATTAAAATCAGGTTTACGGATGTAGGACATTTGCTGGGTTCGGCAGCCATAGAGGTATGGCTTACCGAAGGAGAAGTGAGCAAGAAGATCGTATTTTCCGGAGATGTGGGAAATATTAATCAGCCCCTTATAAAGGATCCTGCCACCGTTGATGAGGCGGATTATGTGGTGATCGAATCCACATACGGCGACAGGCTTCATGACAAGAGCCGGCTGGATTATGTAACCGAGCTTGCCAAGATATTAAAATCAACTTTTGATAAAGGCGGAAATGTTGTAATTCCTTCTTTTGCCGTAGGACGTACCCAGGAGATGTTGTATTTCCTTCGTCAAATAAAGGAAGACGGCCTCGTTGAAGGACATGAGGATTTCCTTGTATATATGGATAGTCCCCTGGCGGTTGAAGCAACGGGAGTATTTAATAAGAATATCTATGACTGCTTTGATGAAGAAGCAATGGAACTTGTAAATAAAGGGATAAACCCCATAACCTTCCATGGACTTAATCTGTCCATAACTTCAGATGAAAGTAAAGCCATAAATTTCGATGATAAGCCGAAGGTTATTCTTTCCGCATCCGGTATGTGTGAAGCCGGACGTGTAAGACATCATCTTAAGCATAATCTGTGGCGGCCGGAGTGTACCATATTATTTGTAGGTTATCAGGCAGTGGGAACACTTGGACGAAATATAGTTGAAGGCGCAAAGGAAGTAAGACTGTTTGGTGAAACAGTGGAAGTAAGAGCATCTATCGTCCAACTGAAAGGACTTAGCGGCCATGCGGATAAGGCGGGACTTACCGCCTGGATGAGAGGCTTTAAGAATAATCCGGATAAGGTGTTTATCGTACATGGTCAGGATCAGGTATGTGATGATTTTGCCGGGTATTTAAGAGAAGAGTATGCTTTTGATACGTATGCTCCATATTCGGGGACCAGCTACGATCTTGCCACCAATGAGTTTGTAAATGAGACGGCCGGAATGCGGGTCGCTCCCAAGAAGAAACGAGCCATTTCTTCCGTATTCGAAAGACTTCTTGCTGCCGGCCAGAGACTGCTTACGGTTATTCAGCATAATGAAGGCGGAGCAAATAAAGATCTTGCAAAATTCGCAGATCAGATAAATTCACTCTGTGATAAATGGGACAGATAAGGTGACGGACCGGATGGATGAATTGAATCCGGGAAAGATAATATGCTGAAGGGACCGGGTGGATGAATTGAATCCGGGAAAGATAATATGCCGAAGGGACCGGATGGATGA
>JAILKH010000061.1 GCA_024693925.1 Lachnospiraceae bacterium
TTCTGGAGCGTCGTAAACATGTCCAAGGTGCTCAATCCTGCTGAGGTACAGTATATGGCTGGCCATCTTGATCCTGCAACAACTGATCATTACAGGAAGAGAGTATCCAAGATCAACGGGGTAAATCAGGAGACCTGGAACAAGATATACAGGATATCCAACCAGTGATTATGTGACATATTATGTAAACCGTACCAAACCGTACCACTTTTGAAAAATAAAAAGTGTTGAAAGCAGCATAAATACTAACTTTCAACACCCACATGCGTGCGGAGGATGGGACTTGAACCCACACGAGCGCATTGCCCACAAGATCCTTAGTCTTGCTCGTCTGCCAGTTCCGACACCTCCGCTTACCGGTCGCTTATCAGCGACCGAAAGTTATCATACCATAACAATAACTAAAATGCAATAACAATTTTAATTTTTTTATGCAATCTTTGACTTAGCCAATTCAGCAAGTGTTGCAAAACCATCTGCATCATTCACAGCCATCTCAGCAAGCATCTTTCTGTTAATATCAACCTCTGCAAGCTTAAGACCATACATCATTTTTGAATATGATAAGCCGTTCATTCTTGCTGCTGCATTTATACGAGCAATCCAAAGCTGTCTGAACTGACGTTTTCTTTCTTTACGGCCCGCAAATGATGAAGCAAGTGCTCTCATAACCGACTGCTTTGCAATTCTATACTGTTTTGAACGAGCTCCTCTGTATCCCTTAGCTAACTTAAGTACTCTGTTATGTTTCTTCTTGGCGTTCATACCGCCTTTAATTCTTGCCATTTTTCTATTCCTCCTAAGATCCGGCATAAAGCATCCGTAATATCTCATTTAAAAAATATCAGGAAATATTACAGGTATATCCTTAATGCTCACATACAATTTCCAAGTTATCTTCTGTTTAATATCTTAAATAAATCAATTAAAGATACGGGCAGATTTTCTTCATGTTTGCTACATTCGTCTCATCAGTCATAACTGCTTTTCTGAGATTTCTCTTATTCTTGGTTGACTTCTTAGTCAAAATATGGCGTCTGTAAGCCTTGTTTCTCTTAAGCTTTCCCGTTCCGGTTACTTTAAAACGTTTAGCTGCTGATCTGTTTGTCTTAATTTTTGGCATTGTTCTTCCCTCCTGATTCATATCATTTCTATTTTAACTACACGGTATTATTATCCGCGTTTCTCAGTTAAAAACATTGTCATTGTTCTTCCTTCTATCTTGGGCGCCTTTTCTACAGTCGCACAATCCGAAAGAGCTTCGGCAAATTCATCCAGAATATATTTACTGCTACTCATATGTGCCATTTCACGACCTCTAAAGCGAAGAGTCACCTTAACTCTGTCACCCTTTTGCAAAAACTTCTTAGCCGCATTGATCTTGGTATTCAAATCGTTAGTATCAATATTCGGAGACATACGTATTTCCTTTATATCAACGGTATGCTGCTTCTTACGAGCTTCCTTCTCCTTACGTGTCTGCTCATATTTAAATTTACCGTAATCAACAATACGACATACCGGCGGCTTAGCCGTAGGTGCTATCTTAACCAGATCCACACCCGCCTCATCGGCCAGACTTTGTGCCTCCTTCGATGACATAATACCCAACTGTTCTCCGTCTTCCCCAATAACACGTACTTCCTTATCACGTATTTGTTCGTTGATCATTAACTCGCTAATGGCTGTACCCTCCCTTTAAGCAATTCTAAAATATAAATAAAAAGATGAATGCATAGCATCCACCTTTTTAATCTAAATCAACATAAAACTATGAAAATTATAAAGATTTAAACGCCCGGTAACACCTTTAAGTCCCGAGGTGAGGATGGATACCCTGCTTGTCGTGCTTAACACACTAAGATAAAATACCATACCATTACCTCCTGTGTCAAGCATATAAATAAAATAAATAATTATCTCTTGACTCTTGCTCCGGAACCGCTCATGATTCCTTCTACCTCTTTAAGTGAAGCCATTGTAGTATCACCCGGTGTTGTCATTGCAAGCGCGCCGTGCGCCGCTCCGTAATTAACAGCCTTTTCAGGATCTTCCGTTGTCATAAGACCATATATAAGACCTGATGCAAATGAATCTCCTCCGCCGACTCTATCCATGATCTCAAGCTTATCATACTGAGCCGCTTTATAAATCTCGCCGTCTGCCCAGCAGATAGCGCTCCAATCGTTAACCGTAGCAGTCCTTACCGTACGAAGAGTAGTTGCAACCACCTTAAAGTTGGGATATGTCTTTGCTGCCTCATTGATCATCTTCTTATAACCTTCAAGATTCAACTCTTTAAGACCCTCATCATTTCCCTCAACCTCAAAACCGAGACAGGCTGTAAAGTCCTCTTCGTTTCCTATCATAACATCCACATATTTTGCTATTTCCTTATTAACCTCCTGTGCCTTGGCCTGACCGCCTATAGCACTCCACATGGAAGGCCTGTAGTTAAGATCATATGAAATAACGGTTCCGTACTTCTTAGCTGTCTTTATTGCTTCAACAACCGTATTTGCACTTGTCTCGGATAATGCAGCATATATTCCGCCGGTATGCAGCCATCTTACACCCAGTTCCCCGAAAATGTAATCAAAATCAAAATCCTTGGCAGTAGCCTTGGAGATCGCGGTATTTGCTCTATCCGAGCATCCGAGTGCTCCTCTTATACCAAAACCTCTTTCGGTAAAATTGATACCATTCCTGCACACTCTTCCTATACCGTCGGTCTTCATCCAATTTATTAGAGAAGTATCAACGCCGCCCTGAAGGATAAAATCCTCCATAAGCTTACCTACTTCGTTATCGGCAAATGCTGTAATAACTGCCGTCTTCATTCCAAAACACCTTCTGAGTCCGCGGATAACATTATACTCTCCGCCGCCTTCCCAGGCTTTAAATGAACGAGCCGTCTTAATCCTTCCCTCTCCCGGATCAAGCCTTAACATTACCTCTCCAAGACTGACCGCATCAAATGTACATTCCTTCCTGTCCTTAAGATTCAACTGCATTTTACCACACTCCTTCTACGATAAATGAAAATCAGCAACCACAAATTAATACGTATATCTTTTGTCCGTCCTTCTCTGTTATCAACCATGGTTTTGCTTGTATACAAGTTGCAATTTCATTATACAATATACGGATACTTATTTGCACTTGTTTTTCCTTAATTAATGCATTTTTTTGAATACAAATCTTTAATCCGGACACTTTTTGCAAATAACATAGGTTAAACATACTCAAAAAGAATGATCATCAAAGGATCATATTCCCTTCGATCCCTAAATGGTCTATCGGTTTTACCATCCCGCTTTTATGTCTGATGCTTATCTTACATCCGCTTCCCATTACCGGCCTG
>JAILKH010000072.1 GCA_024693925.1 Lachnospiraceae bacterium
GGCATAAGTACCGAAATGCAATGCAAGATATTGTGAATTTAATATAAATTAATAATATCTAAGTAAAAATAATTGACTTCATAAAGTAATGATATATAATTAAATTAAGTAATAAGCTAAACTATTCACTTAATTGCAAAAGGAGGAAAAATTATGAAGTTAAGAAAAGTATTAGCTATTTGTCTTGCATCGGCAATGACAGTTTCACTTGCTGCTTGCGGTGGAGCTGCACAGAGTGAACCTGCAGCACCTGCACCCGCTGAAGAAGAAGCAGAAGAAGCAGAAGAAACAGAAGAAAAAGAAGAAGCTGAAGAAGAAAGTGTTCCGGCAGAGGAAGTTGAGGCGCCGACTGCAGAATCATCTGATTCGGATCTTGCATATAAGGGAGAAATCAACTTTATGCATTATTCAACATCTGAGGAAGCTGAAGGAAACGGAAGTTCAGATGGCTTCAGATCCTGTATAGGTGCATGGGAGGAGGCTCATCCGGATATCACACTTAATCAGGATGTTCTTGCCAACGCGGATTACAAAACACAGATTGCTACAAAAGCTGCTGCAGATGATCTTCCCGATGTATTCCTGCTTCAGGGTATGAATACTGCTAATTGGGCAAAGCAGGGTCTTATTATGGACCTTACCGATGTTATCAAGAATTCGCCGGATGCCGACGGATATAATATGGATCTTCTTGTTCCTTTTACATCTGAAGGAAAGTATTATGCTATGCCTGCAGTAAGCGGCGGTACCTGTACAGTTGTTATGTATGATTCGGCTATGTGGAAAGAAGCCGGATATGACAGCTTCCCCACAACCTGGGAAGAAGTAAAGAAGGCTTCCGAGTATTTTAATGAGCAGGGTATCGATACTATTGCTTTTGGTAATGGCGGACAGTGGCAGATGAATTCCTGCTTCCTTTCATGCTTTGGATATCAGTACACAGGAACAGAGTGGTTCGATCATATTATAGCAGGTGACGGACAGGCTTCTTTCACAGATCCTGAGTTTGTTGCTGCTCTTGATCAGACTAAAGCGCTTTTTGCAGATACAGAGATATTTAACAGTGACTTTAATTCGGTAACAAACGAAGATGCTCGTGAGTACTTTATTGCAGGTGATGCTGCTGCATTCATCGGTGGTAATTGGGATTACTCTTATGTTGCAGAGACTCTTAAGGAAGATCCCGAGAAGCTTGAAGCTATGAAGATCGCAGTACTTCCCGAAGGTGCTGAAGCAACTCATTTTGAGAATATGCAGAACAATGGTTTCGGTTATGGTCTTGCTATTAATTCAAAGGTTGCGGAAGATCCGGATAAGCTTGCTGCTTGTATCGATCTTATAGAGTACCTTGCAGGTCCTGACTTTGCTGTATATGTTGGAAGTAAGTATGGTCTTGGTGGTTTCTACAAAGCAGATTTTGATACATCAGGATTAAATTCCTGGGATGTTGATCTTTATAATTATTCATATGTTGATAATAAGGCGGTTGCAATTTATGATTCATTCCTTGGCGGAGATGTTTGGAATACACTTAATCCCGGCCTTCAGGATCTTACAAGCGGAAAGACTGATTCAGAGAGTCTTGCTGAAGCAACACAGGAAGCATATGAAGCATTTCTTGCTCAGTAATATAATATAGTCCGGTCGTCCGGGTATACCCGGACGACCTTTTTAATCTAAGTTAATAGATATTTTATAAAGGAGGGAAAATATGCTGAATACGATAAGACCTAAAGGCAGGGTAATATTTGCATATCTTTGTGTGCCGGTAGCGTTATTTGTCTTCACGGTTTTTGTTCCGCTTATTGCTGCATTATATTATGGATTTACCGATTGGAAGGGTGGCCCCACAAAAAACTTTAATGGTATACAGAATTATGTACAGTTACTTAATGATGAAGTTTTCTGGCATTCATTTGGTAATAATCTGTATCTTGTAGTGGCTTGTATAATCGGTCAGATAGGTATTGCATTTATTATAGTTATGTTGATTAATTCAAAGCTTGTTAAGTTAAAAGGTGTTCACCGTACGTTCGGATTTTTTCCCAGCACCATTTCGGCTTTATGTATAGGTTTTGTGTGGAAAATGATATATGATCAAAGAACCGGAATTATTAACTGGTTTTTAGTGGATGTAATGCATAAGTATAAAAATATGAAATCGGCGCCTATTTGGCTCGGCGGAGAAGCGGCGCCGATAATGCTGGTTTTATCAATACCTTTAATCTGGCAATATATCGGATATTATATGGTAATTATCTTATCTGCGGTTGCATCCATTGATACTTCCGTACTTGAGTCGGCTGAAATAGATGGGGCGACAGGACTACAAAAAGCGATCTATATTATTTTTCCGTTGATCAAAAATACATTGCTTGTTTGTATAACCTTATGTATAGCGGGTAATATGAAAGCATTTGATTCTATTTATGCAATGACGGAAGGCGGACCCGGAACATCCTCCATGGTTATGGCCTTATATGGATATAATCAATCGTTTAAATCCTCAAATCTTGGATACGGATCTACTATATCGGTGGGAATATTTGTATTATCACTGGCAGTGATCGGCGGTTCTCAGCTGATATTGAATTATTATATGACTGATAAATATGACAGAGAAGAGAAAAGGATAAAAAAACAAAGAGATAAAGAAGCTCGAATGGTTATGAAGAATAAAAAGAAAGGGGGTATTATGTGATGGATGGAAATGCAGGTATACAGGCGGTAAAAGATAATTCAACCAAAACAAAGGTCGCAAACGGGGTTCTTGGCGTGATTCTTAATGTGATTTTGTGGGTGTTTTCGCTGGCTTGTATTTTTCCTCTTGTGTGGATGCTTTACTCTTCTCTTAAAAAGAAGAGAGAGTTTAATGCCAGTATAATAGCCCTTCCTTCTAAACCGACATTTGAAAACTATATAAAGATATTTTCAAATAAAGATGCCAATCTTTTGGGAGCTATGGGGAACAGTGTAAGAACTACGGTGTTAGCCGTATTTTTGATAGTATTGTTTGCTTTTATTGTGGGATATATTCTTTCCAGAGTAAATTTCAGGTTAAACAGATTTCTCTATGTAATGTTTCTGATGGGTATGCTTATTCCCATACATTCCCTGCTTGTACCTATTTACATTATATTTAACCGTACAAATATGGCAAATCAGTGGTTTACGTTATTATTTCCGTATGTGGCATTTAACCTGCCGGTTTCGCTGTTTTTGGTGGAAGGATATATGAAAGGAGTGCCCCTGGAGCTTGAAGAGGCGGCGGCTATTGACGGCAGTTCTTTTTCCAGGACTATGTTTTCCATTATTCTTCCTATATGTAAGCCTATCCTTACAACAGTTGCGATAATAAATGTATTCAGCTGCTGGAATGAATTTTCCTTTGCGCTGGTTCTTATCAGTAATAATAAGGCTATTACAACAGTGCCTTTGGCTTTAAAGAATTTTACGGGTCAGTTTAGTTCGGATTATCCTAAAATGATGGCTGCCATGCTTATAACAATGGCCCCGGTGGTGATCATATACTTTGTATTCAGTAAGCAGATAATCAAAGGAATGGTTGCGGGAGCAGTTAAGGGTTAATGATCGCAGGATATTTTAATACGTTCGATGAGATGGATCAGGTAATAGAGCGTTTGGCTTTATTGCCTGATTTTTTTAATGGTGCCTCTTATGATTAAGATATGTTATACTTATAAATTGAAGGGTTATTTATTGGTTGTGTAATATTAAGGACCGGTTAATAAGCAGTTAATTAAAAGTCTTTATGAAAATGATGAGGAAAAAATGGTTTATAGTTTAGAAAGAAAATCAAAGTCTCCGAGTGAATCCAGAGTAGAAAGCTTTAAAGCTGTGCAAAACGGAGATATAAATGTAAATAAAAGCTTATTTGGAGGAAATTTACTTGCCTGGATGGATGAGGCGGCGGGAATAGCGGCAATAAGGCACTGCGGAATGACCGTTACAACTGCGGCAATAGATAATCTTCAATTCAAAAAGAGCCTGCATCTTGGAGATCTTGTTGTAATAGAGGCAAGGGTTACTTATGTCGGTAATACTTCGTTGGAGGTGCGGGTAGATGTTTACAAAGAGGATATTGAAGAGGCCAAAAGATATCCGGTTAACAGAGCGTTTTTTACAGAGGTATGTATTGATAAAGAGGGGAAACCGGTTAGGATCCCTTATGATCTTAAAGTCGAAACCGAAGGTGAGAAGGCGGATCATGAGGGTGCAAAAAGAAGAATAGAATACAGGAAACAACGCAGGATCGAAGGATTTTGAGAAAGAGTGATATAAAATTTCTCAAGGATTAATATAGGAGGGGTAATGAGACTTTTTGTTGCTGTTGAATTAAATGAACGCATAAAAGATGAACTGTGTTATGTGCAAAAAAGATTGGAAAATCAAGGGGTTAAAGGAAGATTTACCTTACGTGAAAATATGCATCTTACATTAGCGTTTATAGGAGAATGTAAAAATCCTCAAAATGCGGAAAATGCCCTGTCGGAGGTTGTGCTTGATCCCATGAATCTAGAGCTGGATGGTTTTGGAGCTTTTGGAGATATATATTGGATCGGTATTAGAGAATGTGAAGCATTGAATAAGAATGTGAAAAGAATTCGCAAAGCTCTTTCGGATCATAAGATTCCTTTTGACCGGAAGAAATTTATGCCTCATATTACTTTGGTACGGGATATGAAATATGATAATGGGATACCCTCTGATGAGCCTTTTCCCGTAAGGATGGAGGTGGAGTATATAACGTTAATGCGTTCGGACAGAGGAAAGAACGGAATGATATATACGCCTGTAAGGGAATTTGAGACAGAATAAAGAATGGAAGCTCATATAAGAAATTCAAATAATGGATTCACATAAGGGTATATAGATTTGGAAGTGATTTTGTATTATAATATAGCCTATATGTAAATAGGATAAGGATACGAGGTGATTGATCATGGATCAGAATTATATGAAGATAATGGGTAAGTTAATGCAATTTCAACAGGCTCATCCTAAATTTGCCCGTTTTGTAATGGATAATATCAGATCGGGAATTACGGAAGGTTCGGTATTGGAACTTACCATTACCCGTCCCGGAGGTGAACCTATGACCACTAATATGAGGGTTACACAAGAGGATATAGAGCTTTTGAAATCCTTTAAAGGCCCAATGGGCTGAGGAATGGTCGGAAGCGAAATCCGTGACTGTAGGCATTCCGGTTTATAATGACTAACGGCTGGAGAGGAGTAGGAAATTAATGTTTGAATTAACATATTTGCAGTTGCTTACGTTGATTACGATTATATGGGTGATAATAAGAGCCCGTATTGCATTTTTAAACGGCGGTACATCCGTAAAAGAAGAATTAAAGATGGCAATGGTGTATATATGTATAATTGTTGTCGTGCGGATTGTATATTTTCCCTGGCATCATGTAAACGGTCATATAGATACCCTTAAATTTGATGCTTCAAAAACAATCCCGCCCTGGGTCAATCTGATCCCTATAGTCAGACTTTTTGATGTTTATGATGGATGGCAAATGAATATCATAGGCAATATAACAATGTTTATTCCGGTGGGAATAGTCTGGCCGATATGTTTTAAACAGCTGGATACCCCGGGTAAAGCAATACTGGCAGGAGCGGGAATTCCCTTGATCATAGAACTGACACAGTTGTTTTTTTATGAAAGATGTTCGGATGTTGATGATTTTCTTCTTAATTTAACGGGCTTTGTTATAGGTGCATTAATATATTTTGGAGTTCGTAAGATCAAATCTATTCATAAAAGTAATACATAAGACACGGGGAATGATGCCGGAAGTAAGATTTGCATGTTTTAAAACGGTATGATCAAAGTTGGAAGATGAAGATAACATATGGATATTATGCAAAGATTGGAAGAACTGGCAAGGAGAAGCTATAATAACAGCCAGTATTTATTTACGGATTTTTTATCGATGGCAGAATTGTCGCAGTACTATGAACATGAAAGGGAATTAAGTTATTCCTGTCCGGTTCTGTATGGGGGATGCGAAGCGGCAGAGCGTAGGATGATAAGATTCGGATCCGGGGAATTGCTTGGTTATGAACAGGATTTTCCGATAACGGCACTTAGAATACGACCTGTGCAGGATAAGTTTGCGGAGGAATTAAATCACAGGGATTATCTTGGGGCTCTTATGAATCTCGGTATTAAGAGGGAGATGCTTGGGGATATATTTATCAAGGATAAGAGCGCACTTGTGTTTTGCAAGGACAGTATAGCAGGTTTTGTTCCGGCTAATCTTACCAGAGTAAGACATACATCTGTTATCGTTGAAGAAACGGAAGATTTTGATGATTTTTCGGAGCCTGAAAAACAGGAAAAAATGATACAGGTTTCCTCGGCAAGAATAGATGCTGTCATATCCAGAGTATATAATCTGTCAAGACAGGAAGCTCTTGCGTTATTTCTCTCGGGACTGGTTTATCTTAACGGGAGAAGTGTGAGTGAGAACGCAAAACAATTAAGAACAGACGATATCGTATCGGTAAGAGGCCGTGGAAAATTTGAATTTGGAGGAGAGATAAATACAAGTAAGAAAGGTAAGCTTAATTGCAGGGTAAGATTATATGTTTAAGGATTTTGATAAAATAGAATTACTGGCAAGGGAATGCGGTGAGATAATAAAAAATGCGGACAGATATAATGCAGATACTATGCAGAAAGAGGGGCATGCGAATTTTGTTACAGAATATGATATTAAGGTGCAGGCTAAATTAAAGAAGGGTCTGCTTGAATTATTGCCTTGTGCCGGTTTTTTTGGAGAAGAAGGAGAGAATGACCGGTTTCCGGATGATGAGTATGTTTTTGTTGTGGATCCCATAGACGGTACTACGAATTTTATGAAAGGGTTTAATATGAGTGCTATAGCCATATCTTTACTTAAGGATATGGATAGATTATTCGGACTGGTTTATAATCCTTTTTCCGATGAAATGTTTACGGCAGTAAAAGGAGAAGGAGCAAATTTAAACGGAAAAAAGATAAGAGTATCAAATGAGCCTCTTGAGAGAGGCGTGGTTTTGTTCGGGACATCTCCGTATTATCCCGATCTTATAAAAAGTGCCTTTGATAAAGCTTATTCATTTATGGATAAATGTATAGATGTAAGAAGGATGGGATCGGCGGAGCTTGATCTGTGTTATGTTGCCTGCGGAAGAGCCGAGTTGTATTTTGAACCCTTTATCCAGCCCTGGGATTATGCTGCAGGTTCTCTTATCGTGGAAGAAGCGGGAGGAAGGGTTTCTAAGTGGGACGGAAGTGAATTTGATATTACAAAGGGCTGCAGTTGTCTGGCATATGGCAGTGGTCTTGGCAGAATGATTCTTGTTTGAGCAAATTGCCGGATAAAAAATCTTAAGGTTTAATTAGCGATTTTATCGTATTTTCGGGAAATTTTAAGGGATAATACATATATAGTACGAAGAATATGGAGAAGCGGGACACATGAAAAATGTATATAAAACAAAGGCAAGAGAATGTATAATTGATTATTTACAGAAAAACACCGAGAAAAGATTTACCGCAAGGGAAATATATGAAGCCGTTAAACCTTTGCTTGCCAGTGTAAACAGGACTACAGTATACAGAAATCTTGATCGTCTATGTGAACAGGGTGAACTGATGAGGTATAAAGAACCCAATCAGGATTCCTGGTATTATCAGTATTCACAATCACACAAACATTGTGACCGGCATATTCATGCGCAGTGTAGTGAGTGTGGAAAAATATTTCATCTTGAGGATAGTTTTGTTGATGAATTTGAAGAGAACATGAAGGAAATATACGGAATTGATGTTGATTCGTCAAAAACCATGATAATAGGAAGATGCGGAGATTGTAAGAAATAGTATAAGGGCAGTGCAGGTGCAATAAGTATGGGTTGTTTTGGATTATGAGCGTAAAGGATAAAGTGTTGGAGGCTCTTGAAAAAGAGAAAGGAAACTATATATCGGGAGAAGCTCTGGCGGTAACCCTGAAAGTGTCCAGAAATGCTGTGTGGAAAAGTATTAATGAGCTTAAGAAGAAAGGATATCGGATAAGTTCGGTCAGTAATCGGGGGTATATGCTGGAAGAAGATAATGATATTATATCTGCGGCGGGAATACTTGCATCTTTGAAGAAGCTTTCGGCAGATGAAAGCCCCGATGCTTTAAATGTTAAGATCAATGTATATAAGGAGCTCGATTCGACCAATAATGAGGCAAAAAGAAGTGTTCTTTTTGAGGGACCGCATTTGATACATAAAAATGTTATCATAGCTGTACATCAGACTGCGGGAAGGGGTCATGGAGAAAAGGATTTTGATTCGCCGGACGGAGGGATATATTTAAGTATATTGCTTGAACCGTCAAAGATAAAATACAGATCAAAATCCATAACCGAAGTGATCGCAGAGGTAATGATAAAAGTAATAATATTTCTTTTTAACAAAAAACCCGACAGAAAATCCGATAACTCTCTGTATTTTGGAGAAGATAAGATCTGCGGTATATTGACGGAAGGAATATCCGATCTTGAAACCGGAATTTACAGTAATTATATAGTAGGTATAGGTATTCCGAGGAGTTCCTTTGTTAAACATGATATTATTTCAAAGGATAAAAATTATATAATAGCTATTATTTTGAATGAAATATACAAAACCATTGACACGGAAAAATAGAAAGATCCAAATATTAACAGAACAGATTGTCACCTATAAACACATAAGAGGTTGACAATCTGTTTTTGTTTTGATATATAATAAGGAGCAGATAAAAAGAAGGCGGTGCAGAGTGTATGAATAATTTTTTTCTTGTAGCTTTGATCATCTATCTGATCACGGTTATTCTGATCGGAGTCTTTGATTTTAAGAAAATAAAAAGTTTTACGGATTTTTCCGTTGCGGGGAAAAATCAAAACGCTTTTGCGGTAGTCATGACCCTTTTGGCTACGGTTGTTGGAGCATCAACAACAATAGGGATCACAGACACGGTATATAAGATCGGATTTCCGGGTATATGGTGGCTGGCTTTTGGGGCGCTGGGACTTATTCTGCAATCCGTTTTTTTGTCGGAGAAAGTACGAAGGATAAATGCGGATACATTGCCGGATCTTGCCGGAAAAATTGTGGGAAGGCCGGCAGAAATGCTTATATCATTAATTATTGTTATATCCTGGGTCGGAGTTATAGCCGGTCAGCTGGCTGCTATGAAAAGTATTATCACTTTGGCTCTTGGCAGGGATAATAAGGCTGTGTTTTTGACGGTCGTCGTTATTGTTATATTATATACAGCTATCGGTGGTCAGATGTCGGTTGTAAGGACAGACAGGCTGCAACTTATTATCATAATAACCGGTGTGGCTGCCATACTCTTCTATCTTTATTTTGTGAAGGGTGGGAATACTTTGGATGTAATAAATAATATCGAGTTATTAAATGCGGATTATAAAACCACAGATCTGTTTAACCAGTTGTTTGTGATAGGTGGTGTGTATTTCCTGGGGCCGGATATTATGTCCAGGAATTTTATCTCAAAGGATGAGGCAACTGCAAAAAAATCAGCCAAGGTTGCGGGGATCCTGCTGTTTGGATTTTCCCTGATGATAACCTTTGTGGGAATGTGGATACGTTTTAATGTAACTGCAGAGGAAATGGGTGAGAACGGAGCATTATTGTATGCTTTGACCTTTTTGCCAAAACCGGTAGCATTGTTGCTGCTGTTTGGTCTGTTATCTGCCATTCTTTCTTCTACGGATACCTGCATAATAAATGCTTCTTCAATATTTGTTAAGGATATACTTAAAAAGGACAGTGTAGTAAGTGTAAGGGTTGCCGTAATGGTGTTTGGGGGTATGGCTCTTGCCCTGGTGCTTCTTGGCAGGAGCGATATCATGAGTCTTCTTAGCGGGGCTTATTCAATATATACACCCGGAGTAATATTTCCGTTAATGATAGCTATACTTGCTTATGGTAAAAGAAAGATAAATGTAAGATTATGGCTCTTAAGCGTAATAACTGGCGGTATTTTTGGGATTACAGGTGCATATTTTCCAAATGTGATTTTAATTTCGGGAGCGCCTGATATTGTTGTAAAAAATTTTACGATCATTGGGATGATCCTGTCGCTGATCATTGCATTTATGTCTGTTAAAATAAGTAACAAACGATATTAAGAATAAAGAACAAGGGAAGAAATCATTATGCAGGTGATCAAAAACGAACCAAAAAAGAATAACATGCGCAATGTTAAAAGGAAGGATTTGGAAAAAAGTGATTTATATGATCCCCTTAAGCTGGCAGAGGAAATAATCGGTGGCAGACGGCTTTTAAGGGGAGAATATAAGAAATTATTTAAAGAATGTGATCTTGAAGCTCTTGTAATCGGTGCGGACAGGATCAGAAAATATTATGTGGGTGACAGGGTGGATATGTGTACGATCATTGCGGGCAAAAGCGGTAATTGTGGGGAGAACTGCAGGTTTTGTGCCCAATCGGTACATAATAAAACAGGCTGTGAAGTATATGATCTTATGGATTATGAAGATATATATAAGGCTGCAAGATCAGATCAGGAGGAAGGAGTCGATCGTTTTGCGGTCGTTGTTTCCGGCCGCAGTCCTTCCGATAAGGATTTTGATATGCTTACGGATATTTATAAAAAACTGAATAAAGAATTAAAGCTTTCACTGTGTGCGTCCCTGGGGTTTCTTACCGCGGATAGGTTTGAAAGACTGTATGAAGCGGGCGTGCGAAATTACCATAATAATATTGAAACTTCGCGAGGTTATTTCTCATCGATCTGCACAACACACTCCTTTGAGGATAAAGTTGAAAATATAAAGCGCGCTAAGGAAGCGGGATTTAAGGTTTGTTCCGGGGGGATAATCGGAATGGGGGAAACCATGGATGATCGTATAGATATGGCTTTTGATCTTTGTGAGCTGGAAATAGATTCCATTCCGTTAAATGTACTGATCCCCATTCCGGGGACACCGCTTGAAGGTCTTCCCGTTTTGCCGCGAGAGGAAATAATGAGAGTGATCGCGATTTTTCGTTATATTAATCCGGGGGCGGATATAAGATTTGCTGCAGGAAGAAAATTAACCGGTGATAACGGAAGAGGGGCTTTTAACGGCGGAGCCAGCGCGGCAATAACAGGTAATATGCTCACTACTTCAGGTTCTACGATAAAGAATGATCTTAAAATGTTAAGAGAAATGGGGCGCAGAGAATGATCCCCGACATTTTATATAAGTTACGTAAGGCATGGAAGAATAATTCGGGAGACATAGAATTGTGATATGTCTCCCGTTAAAATTTCTATTCAATTGTAATGTATTTGGTCTCTTCGACCTCCGGTTTGAGTTCTTTCTTGGGTATACATATATTAAGGATGCCGTCCGAGTATTTGGCACTGATGTCTTTCTCCGTAAGTATTTCACTTACATAGAAGCTTCTGGCGGTCTTGCCGTAGTAGCGTTCACGGCGGATATATTTGCCGTTATCGGACTGATCTTCTTCATGTTTAAGCTCTGCACTGATAGTAAGACAGCCGTTATTAAGCTCTATTTTAATATCTTCCTTTTTGTATCCGGGTAATTCCACCGAAAGTTCATATCCGGAATCGGTTTCTTTGATATCGGTTTTCATTATCTCAATCTCCGGTTTTTTGGGAGGTTGAGGAGCCTTGCGAGGGTAATGAAAATCATCAAAAAAGTCATCAAATAAGTTTTCTCCCCAAATGTTTGGCATTAACATAGATCATTCCTCCTTTGTTATGAATAAAATCATAAAAATTTTATTTAAATACAGGTTTCATTGGTTTTGTTTGTGTTACAATAATGTTATAGCATAATTATTAGCACTCGTCAATAGTGAGTGCTAATAAAAATTATAAATATTTGAGGTGGGAAAAATGAGCTGCTGTCTTATAGTATCAGGAGGTTGTTACGTAGGGAAAAAGTCGTTAAAGGGAAAATATGATTATATTATTGCCTGCGATAAGGGATTTGATCATACAATAAGTTATAAGATCAAGCCGGATCTTGTAGTCGGTGATTTTGATTCCGTTTCGGAAGAGAATTATAAAAAAATTGAAAAGGGTAAAGTTAAAGTCATACGTTTTCCGAAGGAAAAAGATGATACCGATACAATGATAGCAATTAAAGAGGCTCTGAAGTTGGGATACAAAAGCATAGATATGATCTGTGCGCTTGGAAACCGGACAGATCATACATTGGCTAATATACAATCTGCTTATTATGCGGTAAAAAAAGGTGCAACGGTTAAAATATTAGGGGAAAATGAAGAGCTTACTTTCTTCAAGGATAAAAGTATGGAATTTTGCGGCGAAAATGCCTCTGTAATATCGGTGTTATCGCTTGGTGATAAATGTGAAGGGGTAAGTATTTCGGGAACAAAATATGAGGCGGAGGATATAGAACTGACCGGCAGTTTTCCGCTTGGGATCAGTAATGAATTTGTTAAAAAAACGGCTGTCGTTTCGGTTAAAAACGGCAGCCTTATGGTCATAGTATCTTTTAAAACTTCTTGACAACAACAACGTCAACGGATTTGTTTCTTGTAGCGACCAGCAGATCATCGGAAAAGCTGGCTATAACGGAATGTTCAAGTTCATCCCAGATGGGAGCTGTATCATCTATTTCGTTTTTATATTTGCTGAAGGCCCAGGTCATATCGTAGTCGGCAGGTGAAAAATAGGGTGAAGTGGTCTCGGAGATGGCATATGCTTCAAAACCTTTCATTTCTTCACTGGTGGGAGTATAAAGGAAGGTATCGGTTATTAGTCTGACCTTGCCAAGGAATCCTTTATAGGCCTCGTTTTTCTGAGTCTTTGACATGTTTACAAAACGTTCCTGAGTATCAATGTCAATATTGATATCCGAATGAAGACATAATCTGTATTCATTTCCGCTGTTTTCTATATGAAAGAGCCCGTTGGTGAAGCCCAAAACTCCTTTTTCCATACCGATCAGTTCTTCGGCGAGTAATTGAAGTTTGTTTTTATCCTTTTCATCAAGATCGTTATAATTTGCCACTTTTTCGATCACTTTATTTATTTCTGTGATATCGGAGTTGTTGCCTGTGATCTTGTAATTGTCAGTTCTCATAATTGATTCTCCTCTCTCTTCATAAAGAAACAGTTATGGCATCTTTATGATTTTTGTTATTGATCCTGTTATTTATAATATAACCGGGAATTAAGAAAATTATACTTCATTTTTTGAGTTCTTACAATAAATTGATAATTAAATATAAACAAATATATGGTATAATAATCCGGAAAAATATTATAATTTAAAATAGTAATTTTGTTGGAAACGATATTACCGGAAAATCATATGAAGGATAATGAAGTTATGCCAAAATCGGATGTAAAATACAAAAAAAATAACAAAAGAAATAACCGTAGGAAAATGCTTTTTGTATATAATCCTCATTCGGGGAGGGGAGAAATCGGTATAGCATTATCGGATATACTTTGGAGGTTTACCGTTTCGGGATATGATGTAACGGTACATCCTACATCGGCCCCCAGGGACGGGAAGGATTATATTACGGATAATGCAAAGGATTATGATATTATAGTCAGCGCTGGCGGAGACGGTATGCTTCATGAGCTGTTTTCCGGGATCGTAGCTTCGGGGGAGGATATAACCTGTGGATATATTCCTTCCGGAACTGTGAATGATTTTGCCACATCTTTAATGATCTCAAAGAATCCCATCGATGCTGCGGAAATAATAGTTAACGGAAAGATAAAGTTGATCGATGCAGGGGTGTTTAACGGAGATATTTTTTCTTATGTTGCGGCTTTTGGCCTTTTTACGGGTGTGAGTTACAGCACCGATCAGAACATGAAGAATGCATTGGGTCCTCTGGCTTATCTGATAGAAGCCCTAAAGAATATGGAACCCGGGAATTTCTTAAGATCCTCCGTGCATGCTGTTATAAAAACGGAAGACAGGGAATATGAAGGTGCTTATATATTTGGGTATGCGGGAAATACTTTGTCGGTAGGAGGAATGACAAATATAATTCCGGAAGATGCACAGATGAATGACGGATTACTGGATTGCCTGTTTATCAAAACCCCTGCGTCGATAATAGAACTTGACAGGATCAGACAGGCGTTGATGATGGGCAGACTGGATATAGAGGAAATAATAAGGTTTAAGACCAATTCGGTTGAAGTATTAACGGACAAACCGGTTGCCTGGACGCTGGATGGAGAATACGGAGGAAAGACGGATAAAGCAGATATCGGGATCCGGAACAGGGTAATAAAAATCACCGTGCCTTAAGCACGGTGATCCTAATTCCGGTACTGCCGATATCTGTCAGTTAAGTGTAATATTGTTAAGGCAGGCCAGCCATTTGCGTTCGTTTCCCTGATAAGTCAGCATACCATGTTTGTATGCATGCCGAAGGGAATATTTACCGGAACATATATCCAGTAATACATTTGAATCAATGGTTACAAGACCGTCCCGGTCATAGTAATCATAAGGTTCGACCGTAACCTGACGTTGGGCGACTTCTAGATACATTACGCCGGAACCTTCGCCGGTAACGTTAACCTGGATGGCAATATGTTCAAAAATATTTCTGGCATCAGCATATTCAAATGTTTCTCTGACCTTATCGACGATTTCTTTATATGTCATAGTTTCACCTCCGGTCCCGTTAATAATCATGACTGAGTCATCGGTCGTTGCAAACAATGATTGATTGGTTTTAAGATATCTTTAAGAATATTATAGCATAATGTATATAATTTATTCAATATAAATACCCTGTGGGAGAAGTGTGGGAATGACTATAGATGCGTATATAAATCCGGATTTTACTTTGGAACAGAAAATGATTTTTCTGTTAATGAATATAGCGGGAGTATTGCTTTGCGTATTTATAATTATGGGTGGTGCTGTCATATCCGTTTCGGGTGTTGATAAAAAAAACAGAAAGAGATACCTGTACGATAAGGTGGGAAACCGGGTTCAAAGATTCTATGAGATGATAATATCGGCCACTTCGGTAATGGCATTTTCCTGTGCTTATATCATATGTAACCATATATATTCGTTGTTAAAGGATAAGGCGGGAAGTGTTGAATATATAAAGTTTTCCGGCTTCATAAGTGTATGGGAGGGTTGGAAGGATTTTGTATTGCTGCTGCTTATCTGCTTATCCTGTGTTCTTAATACTATTCTCGATAAGCTTATAATACCTCTTAAATTCATAAATAAAGAGGAAAAAGCAACGGTAAGAATGCTTGCTATGTTTTATGTTATATTTATTTTGTTTTATCTGAATGTGATAGGTGATGAGAGTGAGTATAGTCCGGTAATGCTTTACTATCTCGGGCTTATGGTAGGCCGTTTTGTATATTTTGATGCTTCTTTTGGAGATTTTATTAAGGCTATCATAAATGTTTTTAAGAATTTTTATTTATTGGCTTTTGGTTTGCTTATAACAGGAATCCTGTGTTATTTTGGCTTTAGTAACGGATATCTGTTGGAGAGAAATTATTATCTTATAGGGGCTTTTTATACTCATTTATTTATGCTGGTTGCGGTCTTTATAATACATCATAGTCATATTCTGTATTTATTTATCAGAAAGCCCAAAGATTATGATACGAGGGTATCGGAGGGAAACAATGAGTATGTTTCCGGGGAAGACGATATATATGAAGAAGACGGATACAAGAATGCGGGGTATGAAGAGGAATATGAAGATTATGATGAAGAATATGAAGAATATGATAATTATGAATATGATGAATATGAGTAAGTGGGTTGTATCCTTTGGAGAATAGATGTTATAATCATTATAAAGGATAAGTTTTTGAGAGGATATAAGTATGTCTTACGAACGTAGGAATTATTCAAGATTAAAATCCGGAATGTCTTGTCTTGTTTACTATAATAATGTAGAGTTTGTGGGAGTGGTTGATAATCTCAGTGAAGCCGGATTAGGTATTCTTATTAATGAAACCGAGGCGTGTGATCTGATCGGAGTCGGAGATAAGATTGATGTAACCGGTTTGGATGCTGAAGTTGTGATCCAGTTTGAAGCTAATATTGCCAGGATTTCCAAGATGGAAGATAAGGTTTATATAGGTGCTCAGATAATAAATCAGAAAGAGATAGAACCCTATATAAACCGAAAGCGTGTGGAATTATTTTTGGGATCCATAACGGACAGACAATAAATAAGTTGGGAGTAAGGATGATCGTTTCCGATTTTTTATCCGGGAGTTGAAAAATAATCAATTTGGTGGTAATCTGTTTTAAGACAAAAGGGGAGCCTGTGATGCAGGCTGAGAACGAGAGTAACAGCTCGGACCCATAACCTGATTTGGATAATGCCAACGTAGGGATATAAGGGGCTTTATTTACTGTAAGAAATAAGCGGATATATCATTGTTGGTATATCTGTTTTTTGTGTCAAGGAGGAAAAAAATGCTTGGAAAACACTTGGATAATGTACGAAAAAACGGACCATTAGTACATAATATAACAAATTATGTAACGGTAAATGATGTGGCAAATGTATTGCTGGCTTGCGGGGGAAGCCCTATTATGTCTGATGAGCCGGAGGATGTGGAGGATATTACATCCATATGCGGGGGGCTTAATATTAATATCGGCACCTTAAATCAAAACAGTATTAAAGGAATGTTCCTTGCGGGGAAAAGAGCAAATGAATTAAACCATATATTACTGCTTGATCCGGTGGGAGCGGGTGCTTCTTCGCTTCGTACGAATACTGCTGTTAAGCTTATGAAAGAGATTAAGTTTAATGTTATCCGCGGAAATATTTCCGAGATCAAGACTCTTGCTATGGGTAGCGGCACCACTAAGGGAGTGGATGCAGATGTTGCGGATGCGGTAACGGAGGATACATTGGATCAGGCCGTAAAATTTGTTAAAGAATTTGCCGCAAAGGCGGAAGCGATAATTGCAGTAACCGGAGCCATCGATCTTGTAAGTGACGGTAAGGAATGTTTCGTAATAAGAAACGGCCGGCCCCAAATGGGAAGGATTACGGGTACCGGATGTCAGCTGTCGGGAATGATGACGGCATTTCTTGTGGCAAATCCCGGTGAGCTTCTTGAAAGTGCCGCAGCGGCAGTTTGCACCATGGGACTTGCCGGAGAGATCGGGTGGAATAATATGCAGCCGGGAGACGGTAATTCCACTTATCGAAATCGTATAATTGATGCTATTTATAATATGACCGGCGAAATGCTGGATAAGGGAGCTAAATATGAAGTGCGATAAAAAAGAACTTTTATTATATGCCGTGACCGACCGGCATTGGTTAAACGGAAGGACCTTGTATGAGGTAGTAAAGGAAAGCCTTGAAGGAGGTGTAACCTTTGTTCAGCTTAGAGAAAAGACGCTGGATGAGGAGACTTTTCTGAAGGAGGCCTTGGAACTTCAGAAGCTATGCAGGGAATACAGGGTTCCTTTTGTAATAAATGATAATGTGGATATAGCATTGAAAATGGATGCGGATGGTGTGCATGTAGGGCAGAGTGATATGGAAGCCGGAGATGTCCGGGCAAAACTCGGTCCCGATAAGATTATCGGTGTATCTGCCGGAACGGTTGAAGAGGCTGTGCTGGCTGAAAAAAGAGGAGCCGATTATCTTGGAGTAGGAGCTGTTTTCAAAACGGGTTCAAAGGATGATGCGGTTGACGTTTCTTATGATACTTTAAAAGCTATCTGTGCTGCGGTTTCAATTCCGGTCATTGCCATAGGCGGGATCACACAGCAAAATGTTTCGGAACTAACGGGAAGCGGGATATGCGGGGTGGCTGTAATAAGTGCGATCTACGGAGCCGAGAATATTAAAAAGGCAGCCGTTGATCTGAAGGCTGCTACCGAAAAGATGGTAATGATATGATCAGAGGAGCGATATTTGATATAGACGGGGTACTTCTTGATTCTATGGGAATATGGGAGGACCTGGGTGCAAGATATTTACAGAGTATGGGTTTAGTTCCGGAAGAGGGCTTGAATGAAATCTTGTTTTCCATGAGTATGGAGCAGGGTGCGGATTATCTTAAATCTCATTATATGCCGGATATCTCTTCAGGAGAAATTTTGCAGGGCATTCAGAATATGCTTGAGAAATTTTATTTCGAAGAGGTTATATTAAAGCCGGGTGCAAAAGAGATAATGGAATTTTTAAAGGAACGGGGTATAAGAATGGCGGCGGCAACATCCAGCCCGAGAATACATGTTGAACGGGCACTTGGCAGGAACGGCTTGCTTAAATATCCGGAAGCCATATTTACGACGGGAGAGCTGATGGTAAGTAAGCAATCTCCGAAAATATACAATATTGCGGCGGCCGCTATCGGAACAAAACCCGATGAAACCATAGTGTTTGAGGATTCCCTGTATGCGTTAAAAACCGCAAGATCGGCGGGGTTTAAGGTAATAGGAGTGTATGATGCAAAAGGTGAGAAGGATCAGGAGGGATTAAGGGAAACAGCGGATATATATCTGACCGGGCCGGAGGAATTTTTTAAGAATACCGACAGACTGTTTCGAACAGAATAAAATATGTAATTAACGGGATGATCCGTTATAAGCGGTATACCGGGGGCACCACCTTATATCGCTATATAAAATTAATGCTTAATTTCAGGATAAAGTGTGAATTAATTATGTCAGGAGGTTTTAACATGAACACAGCATTAACAATTGCGGGAAGTGATTCCAGCGGAGGCGCCGGTATTCAGGCAGATATTA
Organism: Lachnospiraceae bacterium; assembly: GCA_024693925.1. Taxonomy (GTDB): domain Bacteria; phylum Bacillota; class Clostridia; order Lachnospirales; family Lachnospiraceae; genus UBA2868. The sequence continues at coordinate 18,837 of JAILKH010000072.1, forward strand.
AGACAATGACAGTCAATGGTGTATATGCCATGTCGGCTATCACGGCTCTTACTGCGCAGAACACTACCGGCGTTACGGAAATTATGGAAGTGACGCCGGATTTTTTATCTGAGCAGTTGGAGGCGGTCTTTACCGATATCTATCCGGATGCGGTCAAAACCGGAATGGTCTCTTCCGTAGATCTGATCAAAGTGATCGCAGCAACGTTAAAAAAGTATGATGCAAAGAGAATAGTGGTAGATCCGGTTATGGTAGCTACAAGCGGAGCAAAACTCATAAGTGAGGACGCGGTCGAAGTATTAAAACAGGAATTGATACCACTGGCAACGGTGATCACACCCAATATCCCGGAGGCAGAGGTCCTTACCGGGATGACTGTAAAAAATGAGGAGGATATGATCCGGGCCGCAGAGTATATTTATGGAAGATACGGATGTGCGGTGCTTTGTAAGGGCGGGCATCAGATAAATGATGCAAATGATCTTCTTTACGCAGATGGAGGATATAAGTGGTTTAAAGGTAAGAGGATAAACAATCCCAATACTCATGGAACCGGCTGTACTCTCTCCAGTGCGATAGCTTCATATCTCGCCAGGGGATTTAAGCTTGATGAAGCGGTCGAGCTTTCGAAGGAATATATTTCGGGTGCCCTCGGTGCGATGCTTGATCTTGGAAAGGGAAGCGGTCCGCTGGCACATAATTATATGATCTTACGGAATGAAAGGATGAAAAAATAATGATAAAGGAAGTAAAACAAAAATTTGACGGATATGCCGAAGTGTATGATGAGTGGTTTATGAAAAATGAAAATCTTTTTACAAGCGAATTAAGATTATTTCAAAAAGCCCTGGGAGATATTAAGGATAAACGGATCCTTTCCGTAGGATGCGGTAGCGGTTTGTTTGAAAGTTACATAGACTGCTCCGGGGTTGAAGGGATCGAACCTTCCGTTGATATGGGAGAAATTGCAAAAAAACGTGGAGTTAATATCATTAAATTCGGTCTTATCGAGGATGTAATACTACCTGAAGAGACCTATGATATAATATATTTTAACGGAAGCTCGAGCTATATCGAAGATCTGGTTCCGGTTTATGAAAAATGCATTAAGGCTTTGAAAAAAGGCGGAAAACTTATTCTTCTTGATGTTCCCAAGGAAAGCGCATTTGGGTTTATGTATTTATTGGGAAAGAGCCTTAATACATACGACCATGAGTATTTGAAAGGTGTAATGCCGGCACTTCCGTATCCTCTTGCCCTGGCATCCTCCGGGGTATGGCATTCAACGGAAGAAAAGATCGGTGTTCTGAAGGATCTGGGAATAAATGATTTTGCGTTCTATCAGACCCTTATTAAGAATCCCATGTATACCAATGAAGAACCCGAAGAGGTAACGGAGGGTTATAAGAGCGGCGGTTATGTAGCCGTTATCGCCCGGAAGGGTTGAAGTTAAACGGATCGGGCGGGTCCGGGAAAGGCAGTAGCATGAAGCTTTCAGACATTCTTGTAAACAATGTCAATGATTTATGGGAGGAAGCTCTCGGTAAGGATTTTGTGGTCCGAATGGCACTTGGAACCCTGGAGAGGGAACGGTTTTGTAATTATATGCTTCAGGATTATCTGTATCTCCTTGATTATACAGACATTCTTAAAAGTACGAAAGAATATTCGCGCAGCACGGAATTGACGGAGTTTCTGAATAAGATCATTGAAGAAACCGGGAATGAGTTATACAGGGTTCATATACCCAATATGAAGGAGCTGGGAATAACGGAGGAAGATATTTCCGAAGCAGTAATGGAACCCGTGATAGCGGAATATGTGGGTTATATGAGGGAAGTACTTTATAAATACGGACTTTTCGCCGGCCTTACAGCCTTGTTGCAATGCTCTTATATATATGCGTTTATCGGGGAAAACATATCGGAAAAATATTCCGACAGGATAGCGGATTCGCCTTATAAAAGCTGGTTTGATGCTTATACCTGCAGTGAGTATATAAAAACTAATGAGATGTGGGCGGATTTGCTGGATAATTTATCGGTGGGTTTATCGGAAGAGGATATAAGTAATTTGTGCAGCATATTTGTAAAATGTGCGGGATATGAAAATAAATTTTGGGAAATATTATAGACGCCTTTAAGGACTTCGGGATGTTACCGGAGTCCTTTTTTTTAAAAAACCTGTTGACATATTTAAAGAGGTTAATTATTATTAATTAAGTTAGTTGTTGCTAATTAGCAAACGCTAATCACAAGGTATTTTGCGGATATAAGACCGGTGTTTTGATGATGATTTTGAAAGGAAACCGATATGACATTAAATGAGGCGGAACTTGGAAAAGAATATATTATCAGGGATATAAATGTTAACGGTGATGAGGATATGAAAAGTTTTCTCTTTTCCCTGGGGTGTTACAGTGGCGAACCTATCACGGTGGTTGATAAAAAAAAGAATCTTGTTGTATCTATAAAGGATGCCAGATATAACATTGATCCGGAGCTTGCAACTGCAATTGAGATATAAATTGTCGTTTACAGACAGTATATATAAATTTAAGTGATGAAGGAGGGATTAACGTGCGTATAGCATTAACGGGTAATCCAAATAGTGGTAAAACCACAATGTATAATGCTTTGACCGGCCGTAGCGAGAAGATCGGTAACTGGGCCGGAGTAACAGTAGATAAGAAAGAGAGCGCCATTAAGAAGAATTATAATGAGACCGAAAAGGATCTTATAGCGGTGGATCTTCCGGGGGCTTATTCTATGTCTCCGTTTACTTCCGAGGAAAGTATAACAAGCGGATATGTGAAAAATGAACATCCCGATGCAATAATCAATATTGTAGATGAAACTAATCTGAGCAGAAGCCTGTTCTTCACAACTCAGCTTTTGGAGCTTGGTGTTCCGGTGGTTGTGGCCCTGAATAAGAGCGACCTTAATGAGAAAAAAGGTAATACGGTAGATATTAAGAAGTTATCCGAGAAGCTTGGATGCCCTGTTATAAAGACTGTTGCAACTAATGAAAGCGGTATTAAGGAGGTTGTTAAGACTGCCGCAGGGCTTGAAGGTAAAGGCCAGAAGGCTCCCTATGATGAGGGTAAGGTTGATCTTCATGATAAAGAGGCTGTAGAAGCTTCCGATCGTAAGCGTTTTGATTTTGTAAATTCCATAGTGAAAGAAGTCGAGAATCGTAAAGTCTTCACAAAGGATAAAACCGTTGGGGACAGTATAGATAAGGTTATTACTCACCCTGTTATAGGTATTGTTATCTTTGCGGCGATCATGTGGCTGGTATTCTATATTTCCCAGACAACTGTGGGCACCTGGCTTGCAGACCTGCTGGTAGGCTGGATTGAAGCCTTCCAGGGCTTTGTAGGGGATAAGATGGCAGATGCCAATCCTTTATTATATGCACTTTTAGTAGATGGTATTATCGGCGGTGTCGGAGCTGTTGTCGGTTTCCTTCCTCTTGTTATGGTTATGTATTTTCTTATTGCTCTTCTTGAGGATTGCGGATATATGGCAAGAGCTACTGTAGTTCTGGATCCGATCTTTAAGAGAGTGGGACTTTCCGGAAAATCGGTAATTCCAATGATCATAGGTACAGGTTGCGGTATACCGGCGATAATGGCCTGCCGTACTATCCGTAACGAAAGAGAAAGACGTTCTACAGCAATGCTTGCTACTTTCATGCCCTGCGGAGCAAAGCTCCCGGTTATAGCTCTGTTTGCAGGCGCATTTTTCCCGGAATCCAAATGGATAAGCTTTATTTGTTATATGCTTGGTATAGTACTTATACTTCTTGGTGCTTTACTTATTAAAGCTCTTACGGGAATGAAATACAGAAAATCTTTCTTTATCATTGAACTTCCGGAATATAAGGTACCCAGTCTTACATTTGCGATCAAATCAATGCTTGAAAGAGGTAAGGCATATATCGTTAAAGCGGGTACGGTCATCCTTGTATGTAATACTGTTGTTCAGATAATGCAGACCTTTAACTGGAGCTTTCAGGTTGTTGAAGAGGGTATGGAAGATACTTCCATTCTTGCAAGTATTGCAGGTCCGTTTTCGGTTTTGCTTATTCCTATTGTGGGTATTGCTTCCTGGCAGCTTGCTGCGGCAGCGATCACAGGATTTATTGCAAAAGAGAATGTTGTCGGTACCATTGCAACAGTATATGCATTGACTAACTTTATCGATCCGGAAGAGCTTGAATTGGTAGGTGAGGGAAATGCGGTTATGGCAGCTATGGCCATCACCAAGGTTGCCGCACTTGCTTATCTGATGTTTAATCTGTATACTCCTCCCTGCTTTGCGGCTTTGGGAGCAATGAATTCGGAGATGAAATCTGCCAAATGGCTTTGGGGTGCAATAGCACTTCAGCTTGCATCCGGTTATACGGTAGGTTATATTGTATATCAGGTGGGTACAATAATAACAACAGGTTCCGTCGGTGCGGGATTTGTACCCGGTCTTATAACTATCCTGGTATTTGCTGCAATTATTATTTACCTTATAAAGGCAAATCAGAAAAAGATGGTTAGCGAATATCAGTTATCAGGAAGTAATTAACGGGTGTTTGTTTAAACAAGTGAGGTGAATGTTATGCAAGCGATTTTGGCAAACGTAATAGCAGTAGTGATAATCGTATGCATTGTCGGTGCAGCCTTGTATTATATTTATAAAGAGAAGAAAAAAGGAACGAGATGTATTGGATGTCCAATGGCAGGAAATTGTTCCAAAGCAATGGCGCATAAGAAAGATTCATCTACAAAGAATGGCTGAAAAATAATTTACAGGCAACCGGGAATATCGGTTGCCTGAGTTTTTATAAAGGAGGTAAATAAGATGAAAACACAGGATATCATTATAGTATTGATCCTTCTTATAATCCTTATCCCGGCTGTTAAAAGTACGATAACGCATATGAAGGGTGAAGGTTCGTGTTGCGGCGGAAAAAAAGAAAAGGTTCCGCGTAAGAAGCTGCCCGGAAAGCCAAATAAGATATATAAATTACAGATTGAAGGAATGCATTGCACAAATTGTAAGAACAGAATAGAGAAGCACTTAAATGAAATAAAAGATGTTATTGCCAAGGTTGATCTTTCGACGAATTCGGCTAAGGTATATGTGTATGAAGATACCGCGGAAGAAATAATAAAAGAAACCATTGAAAAGCTTGATTTCAAGGTTTCTTCATCAACGCTATTATAGCGGGCTTAAGAGGTGTTTTCTTAAGCCCGGCCTGCGCGTTTGGCTTTTTTCTCATGATACATAAGTTTGTCGGCTTCTTCTACATATTCATTTAAAGTAATCTTGCTGTTCGGATTGGTAATAACATAGCCTGTACTCATACCGGGAACATCCGGGAGAGAATATTCTTTGGCAACTGTCGGAAGAGTATCACGTATGTTTTGGATTATAACTTTGATCTCTTCTTCTTCCTCAATGGGAGTTATTACCAGGAATTCATCACCCCCGAAACGTACAGGGATAGCGTCTTTGGGAATACATTTGCTTATTGAGGTTGACAGACTGCGGATCGCATCATCGCCGCAGGCATGTCCGAAAGTATCATTAAAATATTTCATTTTATCCATATCTATAAACAAAACGCCAAGACTTTTTTTGAGGGAATGTGTTCTCTTAAAAAGACGTGCGGCGAGATGATGATAACCGAGTCTGTTACACAGACCGGTCAGATTGTCTTTCATGGAAATACCGGAGAGCATTTGATTTACATATTCCAGTTTTTTGCCCGCAAAGAAATTTCGTAAAGCCATGGTAAGCGTGTTTACCAAAGTGGCCATATTTTTTGTTTGTAAAAGCTTATCTCCGTCGTTTATAACAAGAAATCCTACTGTTGCTTCCATAAAATGCAGGGGAATAAACATATAATTGACCCCGCCTCTTTCGTTATCAAAATAAGGAAATATGTTCTTTATGGTTTTATGAGGATAATTGGATCCGTTCTTTTTGTCCCAGGTATATATAATCTCAATTTCATCGGGGTAACCATCTGTTTTAAGGCCTGTATTATTGGTTCTGATCTGACCTGTAGATTCATCAATCTCAATCTGGTTTCCGTAATCATACAGCTCCTTATCCAGAGCCAGCCAAAGCCCTTTACATTTCATTTCGGAAATACTTAATTCCAGAACTTTGCAGATATCTTCTATTGAGTTACAGCTTGGGATATTATATTGCATGGTACAGATACGATCGGTAACTTTTTCCGTATAGAGATCATTTTCTGCGGTTTCCGCCATACGGGTCTGCAGGGAATTGAAAGAAGGCTTGGGTCCTCCGGTGGATTCCCTTACAACCACTGCGGTTTCCATATATGTTACCGGTTCCACCTTTTCGCCATTCCATATTTTATTAAAGAGGTCCAGACATTTTTGACCTATATTCCATTGAAACTGGTCTATAGTTGTTATGCTGGGAGAAAGGTAGGAAGAAATATTAAGATTATCAAAGCCCGTAACATAAACATCCCCGGGTATATTTATGCCCCGTAAAGAGGCTTCGCTGCATACTCCTACGGCAATAGGATCGTTGGCACAGATGATCGCCTGAGGTAACCTGCCGCCGTTTATTGTATATAGTTTGTTAAATCCGTGAATTCCGCATTCCAAAGCGAAGCTCTCGGTGAAGAACTGCATTTTTTCGAAGGGAATTCTGTTCGCTTTGCAGTAATTTTTCAGGGCTTCGGTTCTTATCATGTTTTCATAATTATCGGAAGGTCCCATAATAAACCAGAAATCTTTGATAAGAAGATCCTTATGAAGGTATTCTATCATTGAGGTCATGGCCAGATCATTATCAATTCCGAGATAATAGAAATTTGCCATTTTGTTGGCTATGGAAATAACAGGTTTATTGCAGGCGGCCGCTGCGCGTACTATATAAGAAGCGCCTCTTGCTCCATACAGGTTTTCATTGGTATTTCTGACGTTATTTACATCCAGAACAATACCGTCAAAATCATTCAGATCGGGAAGACGGTAAATGTTATATTCTCCGCAATTATGTGCAGGATCATACTCGGAAAATCCCGCACTTCTGAAAACATAGAAATTAATGGGTTCGTGAGATTTTCTAATAGCATCATTAAAACCTGCGACTCTGTCATAAGTGAAGCTTCGTCTGCTGTCATTGACAACATAAATGATTCTTTTCATAACTGTATCTCCTGTTTTTCAAAAGGTGTCAGCAAGCTGACACCTTTTGACGGTTCACTGATTTCAGATCCTAAGTTACACATAATTTTAAATAGTATACCATTTTATTGCTTAAAATAACAAAAAGCCCGCAATAATTTATGAATTTTTTATGCAATTTATAATGATTTTATTAATGAGAGCCTGCCTGTTTTTGTTAAAGATTTGTTTTTATTTTTGATATTAATTCTTCGTACTCTTCGTCAGAGAGAAATTTCTCGGCGGGATTCATTGCAAATACCCCACCCCATTCGTAACCGTCTTTATATTTTGGAACTATATGCATATGAAGATGGCATAAAGTATCACTGTATGCACCATAATTGATCTTATCCGGTTTAAAGGCTGCATGCAGAGCTTTTGCAACCCTGTTTACATCGGAAATAAATTCATTTCTTTCTTCCTCGGAGATATCTACCATTTCATTGACATGGTCTTTATAAGCAACAATACATCTTCCGGGATGACTTTGTTCTTTAAAAAGAATAAGCTGGCTTACATCAAGGTCACAGATTTTAATACCGAATTTTGCCAAAGCTTCACCGCCTGCACAATAAGGACAATTATTATCTTTCATAGTTTGGTTCCTTTCTTGGTTAAGGGAGATTTTCGTAATGGAAAATCATACTGACATGTTACTTATATACTAACATATCAGTTGACCCGGTACAATAGTTATTACCTTAAAAAAGTTAATGTTTAATAAAAAATACATCACATAATGATAAAAGGATTTGACAAAAAATGAAAAAAATGAAGGCGAAATATTAGAAGTCATCATTGAAATGCAAGTGTATAATATTTACTGTGGTAACCGGGAATTGTTATAAGGATCCCGTTGCCGGGATAATACCTTAAGACAAAGGATATAGGAGGATGATATGAAAGCTTTATTTATCGGTGGTACGGGAACAATAAGTATGGGAATAGTAAGAAGACTTGCTTTGGATCCGCTTTGGGAGGTTTATATATTAAACAGAGGTAATCGAAGGGAGGAGGTACCTTCCAATGTTAAACAGATAGTTGCGGATATTAATAATGAAGCAGATGTAAGTGCGGCCATTAGTGGATTAAGATTTGATGTAGTCAGTGATTTTATCGCATTTGATGTCGAAGCGGTTAAGCGGGATTACAGATTGTTTAAGGGTAAGACCGGTCAATATATATTTATAAGTTCGGCTTCAGCCTATAACAAACCTGCGTCACATTATGTTATAACCGAGGGAACGGCACTTGCCAATCCTTATTGGGAATATTCAAGAAATAAAATTGCCTGTGAAGAGTTTCTGATGAGTAAATACCGGGAAGAGGGTTTTCCGGTAACCATAGTAAGACCCAGTCATACCTATGACGAGAGAAATGTACCTTTGGGAGTTCATGGTGACAAAGGATTCTATCAGGTAATAAAACGTATGCAGGAGGGTAAGCCGGTTATTATTCAGGGAGATGGTTCTTCTCTTTGGACAGTGACCCATAACAGTGATTTTGCGGTAGGTTATACAGGTATTATGGGTAACCGGCATGCCATCGGAGAAGCTTTTCAGATAACGGGAGATGAAGTGCTTACCTGGGATCAGATCTATCAGACTATTGCGGATGCCCTGGGAGTTGAGCTTAAGGCAGTACATGTATCTTCCGATTTCTTAAGCTCGGTGGGAGAGGCCTGCGGATATGATCTTACAGGAAGCCTTATAGGGGATAAATCGAACTCTGTGGTATTTGATAACAGTAAGTTAAAGAGGCTTGTACCTTCTGTGACCACTACGGTTCCGTTTCATAAAGGGGTACGTATGGCCCTTGAATATGTTTTATCTCATAAGGATGAGTATGAAGAGGATCCTGAATTTGAAGATTTCTGTGATAGGATAATCAGTGCTCTTGACAGGGTTAAAAGTGAATTAATATCTGAAGTGACAAAATAGGTGATGGATTATGAATGTAAAAACAGAAGGAACTGTTAAGAAACAGACAATAGATTTTACCAAGGGTGACCCCTTAAAATTAATTCTGAATTTTTTCTGGCCCCTTTTGATGACAAGTATGCTGCAGCAGTTCTATAATTTTGCGGATACCTGGATCGTTGGAAAGGGTTTGGGGGACAATTCCCTTGCGGCAGTGGGAAATATGGGTTCGCTTTTTTTTCTGATAGTAGGTTTTTCCTTTGGTCTGTCCAATGGTTTCGGAGTCCTAATAGCTCAAAGCTATGGTGCCAAAGATATGGAAAAACTAAAACACAGATACGCGGCCGTAATAGAATTGGGGATATTGCTGGCAGTTGTTTTGTCTGTAATAAGTGTAGTGTTTCTTCCGGTTGCCTTAAGGCTTATGAGAACCGATGAGCTTATCATAAAGGACAGTCTGACTTACGGATATATTGTATTTGGCGGTTTGTCTGCAGGAATCTGTTATAATATATCCGCATCGGTGCTCAGGGCATTGGGTGACAGCAGAACACCGCTTAAAGCTATAATCATATCCTCAATCCTGAATATTTCGCTGGACGGGTTCTTTATATTTATAATTCATACCGGTGTAGAGGGAGCTGCCCTGGCAACGCTGTGCTCTCAGATCATATCTTCCGTTATATGTATAAGAAGCTTAAGAAAGATATCCGTGATCAGGCTTGAAAGAAAGCATTATAAGAATGAAGGAAGAGTTTATCTGGAGCTGCTAAAAAACGGTATTCCGATGGCGTTTATGAATTCCATAACCGCGGTGGGCTGCATGGTTGTACAGTATTTCGTAAACGGATTTGGAGTAGTATATACTGCGGCATATGCGGCTTGCAGCAAATATCTTAATTTGTTTATGAATCCTGCGGCAACGGCCGGAAGCGCAATGAGTGCCTATACCAGTCAGAATTACGGAGCGGGAGAGTATAAGAGAATAAAGGAAGGCCTGTTTGTATGTCTGGGAATAGCCACTGTTACGTATTTGGTGCTGGGTTCCGTTATGGTATTTGCACCGGAACAATTGGGAAGACTTTTGTTATCCGGAGAAGAACAGATCGCTTTGGTAAAGGATTTTCTGCCAAGGTGCGGGGTTATGCTTATCTTTGTAGATTCTCTCTTTGTTGTAAGAAATGGGGTTCAGGGTATGGGAAAACCTATGCTTCCCCTGCTTTCCGGAATACTTGAAATGTTTTTAAGGATTGCTGTAGTTTCGTATTTTATAGGCAGGCTCGGGTTTATTGCCACTGCCTATGCCGAAATAGCAGCCTGGGTAGGAGCCTTTCTTTTGAACGCTTATGCCCTGTATATAAATCTTGTTGTTGACAGTACAAAGACATTAAAGATAAAACAGTCCGCAAAAATATGAGATTGTTTTATATAAACAGCCAATGCCGGTTATTCATTTTGGGTTTCGTTCTGTATAAGAAGAGCGGCACCGATCGCTACTCCGTAGGCTGTATTCTCGGGCATGATAAAATTACAGTTAAACAGTTTGGAAACTTTATCAAAACATTCGTGAGCGATCCGGCTTTGCGCCAGTGTTCCCATAATAACGATATTTCCCGTGTTGTAGGGCTTGTCGGCCAATACAGCCATTACTCCTATGTTTTGGAATACAAGATTACATACTCCTGCAGCATAATCGGCCGCAGAGGTATCATCGGTTAATTTGGACAGGTTTGCTGCGGTTACATCCGCGTATAAGTCGTCTATATCATATTTGGAGATATCTCTTATCTGAAGGTCTGTATTGTGAAGTTCTCCCTTTAGGGCAAGTTCGAGAAAATCATCGACATTTCCTTTGTAGCCACGCATTTTGCTTAAGGCTTCCAGCAGGCCGCCGCCCATACCGGTGCCGCCTATATGTTCTTTGCATTTATGATCGGTATATACAAAGGAAGTGCCTGTTCCGAGACTTACAACTATGCATTTATTTAAACCGGATAAATAGAAGCCTCCGGTTCCGGCGGCTTTAAATTCGTTGACTCTTACTGTGGGCACTCCAAAGATATTATCATTTATGAAGGAAGCGCCGGTCCCTACGATAGAAATGGCAGATAAATTGCCAAAATCAATTTTTTTCATATAGTCTTCATAAGATTGTGTGCTTTTTATCATGTCTGTATAGATCAGTTTATTTCCGTCCATCAGAGCAAATTTGGTCATTGTGCTTCCTATATCAATTCCCAGGATCATATATCATTCCTCTTATTATTAAGTAATTCAGTTATTAGCTGCCTTTGTAATTATACACTATTGAATTAAAATTTTTAAGTACAATATGTCACTTGTATCGGGAGGATAAATAGGTGTATATTAAAGTATAAGCTTATAATCTATTCCAGATAATGAGGAACGGAAAATGAAGGTTGTAAAAAATGTACTTATCCTTTCATCCATGTGGGATAATTCGTCTCTTTATAAGATCATTCAGGGAATGAAGAATTACTACGGTGAGAGAAGTGTTAATATCCATATATTTAATGCTTATGATATAAATGATTGGGAAGGAACGCTGGCAAAGGAGAAAGAGATTTATTCTCTGTGTGATCCCGGAAATTATGACGGGATCGTTATTGCTTCAAATTCCATAGGCCATCTTTCTACCATTCAGGAGAAGATAGACCGGTTTATGTTATTGAATAAGCCTATTGTAAATATGGGTGTAAGATCAAATAATACGATTTTTGTCGGGGTTGATAACTATCGTGCCGTATACCGGATGACAGAGCATATGATAAGGGAGCATGGGGCAGTGACGTTTAATTATATCGGCGGTCCCAAAGATAATGATGAAAACAACCTGAGATATAACGGATTCTGTGACTGTCTTAAGGATAACGGTCTTACTCTTGATCCGGACCGGGTG
>JAILKH010000157.1 GCA_024693925.1 Lachnospiraceae bacterium
TGATCATGGTGGTGCCTGGGTACTTGCATCTAACGGGATTTATATTACCAAAGTTTCCGAGCTTATTGAGAATGATGATATACAGTTTAGTTTTTATGATCTGAAAAGTGGATTGCCGTATATCGCAACCGGTAATTCCAGAGACTATCTTGGGGAAAACGGAGATCTGTATATAGCCGGAACTGCCTGTGTGTGTAAAGTCAATATAAATGAAGAGAGCGAAGAAAATAAGGATATAGGAATAGTTGTTCCCTCCGTTGAAATTGATGACAGATTGATACCGGTTAAAGAAGGAAAAGGAGTTGTTGTACCTGCAGGAAGTAAAAGGCTGTTAATAAATGCTTATGCATTAACCTATGGATTGTCAAATCCAAGGATAAGCTATTATCTTGAAGGGTTTGATAAAGAACCTATAGTAACAACAAAACAGGAATTGACATCTATAGGATATACGAACCTGGACGGAGGCAGGTATACCTTTCATATAAGTGTTATTGATGATAATACCTTAGAAGCCGTTAAATCAATATCTCTGCCGATCACTAAAGAAATATCAATATATGACAGCTATGTTTTCTGGATGATCTTTGTTATAGCAGCAGTTATAATAACGGTTATTGCAATGAGGAATGTGTTTATAAATAAGCATAGGGAGATGTTAAGAAAGCAGGAAGAGGATAAGAAATTTATTGATCAGATCATGCATACCTTTGCCAAAACCATTGACTTAAGAGATCAGCAAAATCAGGGACACAGCTTTAGAGTGGCCTATTATACCAAGCTTTTGGCAACGGAATTGAAAAGTGAAAGAGGATACACAAATGAGCAGATAGATGAGTTCTATCATATTGCATTGATCCACGATATAGGTAAGCTGAGTATACCCGACAGGATCCTTAATAAGCCGGAGAGACTTAATGATGAAGAGTATCAGATCATGAAAACACACGCCCAGAACGGTGCAAAAATGCTTAAGAATGTAACCATAGTAAAGAACCTTTCGGTGGGTGCGGGATGCCACCATGAGAGAATGGACGGGAAGGGCTATCCCAGGGGATTGAAAGGAAAAGATATCCCCGAAGTTGCAAGAATAATAGCGGTTGCGGATACTTTTGATGCTATGTATTCCACCAGGCCGTACAGAAAACAGCTGGATATAAATGTAGTATTGGAGGAGATTAAAAGGATAAAAGGAACCCAGCTGGAGGAGAGTGTGGTTGATGCCCTGTTAAGACTGGCAGAAAAAAACGAGCTTGATAAGAATAAGATCGATGAAATGGTAGCAAACCTGGATGTGAATAAAGATAAGGATGAAGAAGGAGATAATGCCGGGAAGGATTCTGTTAACAAACGGGAGAAAGAAGACAAAGAATTCTTAAATGATCTGGGATTCTGAAATACGGAAATTATTAAACGATGTTAGTATCGGGGGAAAAAGAATGTTAAGATTTATATCTAAAAGTATGGATAAAAAAATATATGAAGAAAAAAAGAGTTCAATGCATCCAATGATGCTGATGGTATACGTTGTATTGTTATGCACGGCATTATCATATATAATCCCGGCGGGACAGTATGATCGGGAATATTCGGAAGAGACCGGAGTTTCCCTGCTTATCCCCGATAGTTTTCATTATGTGGAAAGGACACATACCAATGTTCTGGATGTGCTTATGTCACTGACCAAGGGAATGCAGCAGGCATCATATATAATCTTTTTCCTGATGATCGTCGGAGGAATGTTTTCGATAATGAATGGTACCGGTGCTCTGAATATTGCGTTGGCTAACGGGTTGAAGAGAATGAAGGGACGGGAAATCCTTATGATCCCGCTGCTTATGATCTTTTTCGGCTGCGGAGCGGCGTTTTGCGGTAATTTTGAGGAATTTTTGGTATTTGTACCCATAATACTGGCCTGTTGTATGACTGTCGGATATGATTCCCTTACGGCAGTAGGGATTATTTTCTTTGCTGCAACAGCCGGTTACGGCGGTGCTGTCACTAATGCTTTTACCGAGGGAGTTGCCCAGGAAATAGCGGGACTTCCCAAATATTCCGGTGCGGGATTAAGGAGTATATTATTTATCATATTGCTGGCAGCTTCAATACTGTATGTTATGATAAATGCCCGTATAGTTAAAGAAAATCATAAGTTTTCCGGTTCTTACAGTTATGATAAGGAATTTAACCGGGGAAAGATGATAAATATGGAGAATATACCGCCGTTAAAGAAGAGACATATTCTGGCAATCCTGACATTTTTGGCCGGACTGGTATTTACGGTTATAGGGATCATTAAATGGGATTTTTATATTGATGAATTAGCGGGAATATTTCTTGCGGTGGGTATTTTGTGCGGGGTTATAGGAGGACTTAAAACCAAAGATATATGCGACTGTTTTATCAAGGGATGTAAGGATATGATCCTGCCCTGTATAATGATAGGATTGGCCAATGCGTCAATGGTAATACTAAATGAAGCAAACGTACTTGATACCATATTATATTCAATGGCAGGGCTTCTTCGGAAGGTTCCGGATACACTTATGCCCATAGGCATGTTCGTATTTCATGAAATATTTAATATTTTTGTTCCTTCCGGTTCGGCGCAGGCCAATATTACCATGCCTTTGATGGTTGTGCTTGCGGATAATGCACATATAACCCGTCAGACAGCTGTGCTGGCATACCAGCTGGGAGATGCCTTTACAAATATAATGTCTCCCACAGGCGGAGAGATACTGGCGGCACTGGCTATTTGCCGGGTTCCTTTTGTTAAATGGGTCAGGTATCTGCTTCCTTTATTTATTATATGGTGGCTGATAGCCTTTGTCGTTTTACTGGTCGCGTCAGGTATGGGATACGGACCTATGTAGCCAAAGAAATTATATTTTTATGATCATTGACCGTGGCATTAATAAAAGAAGGAAGAGGATTTGGCATGAAGACAGTAGCTCTTGAAATAAAGAATATAGGTGAGGATGTTGATCTTGGTTATTTCAAAAAACTGGGGGATTTTACCTCTTATGAGATAACTGCCCCCGGGGAGATGGAAGAAAGAGCAAAAGATGCTGAAATTCTAATAATAAATAAGCTGCCTGTTAATTCATCAACTATTAATTCTTTTGATAAGCTTAAGCTTATCTGTATTACTGCAACCGGTTATGATAATATCGATGTAGAGTATTGTAAAAGCAGGGGGATCAAGGTTTGTAATGCTGTTGGATATTCAACCTCAAGTGTTGTCCAGCATACCTTTGCCTCCTTCTTCTATATATATGAAAAGCTAAGGTATTATGATGATTATGTTAAATCCGGAAAATATTGTGATTGTGCTATTTTTACACATTTTGATAAGCACTTTAACGAGCTTTTCGGAAAAACCTGGGGTATTGTCGGTTTGGGAAATATCGGAAAAGGAGTAGCAGGTGTGGCAGCTGCATTTGGTTGCAGGGTAGTTTATTATTCTACATCCGGCAGTCATGAAGATCCTCAATATACAAGGATGGAGTGGAAGGATTTTCTGAGAGAGTCGGATATAATATCCATCCATTCTCCTTTAAATGAAAATACAAGGAAGATATTTTCGGATGAAGCTTTTGAGAATATGAAGAACAGTGCTTATCTTATAAATGTTGGCAGAGGACCTGTAGTTGATGAAAGAGCCTTGGTAGATGCAATAAAAAAGGGAAATATAGCCGGTGCTGCTCTGGATGTTATAGATGGAGAACCTATGAAAAAAGACAGTCCTTTAAGGGAACTTTCCGGGGATCCAAGGCTTCTTGTCACACCTCATATTGCCTGGGCTACGGCAGAAGCAAGAGTAAGGCTTATGAAGGAAATATTTCTTAATATACAGGCTTATATAAATGGCGAAGAAAGAAATATTGTTGTATAATGACAGGAGTTTTTATGATCGGGCTGGAATCCTGCAGTCGATATGAAGGAAGAAATCCATGACTTATTATACTTATATATTAAGATGCAGCGATAATTCATTGTATACAGGATATACAACAGATATTGATAAGCGTATAGAGGTCCATAATAGCGGCAAGGGAGCCAAATATACCAGAAACAGGGGTCCGGTTAGACTTGTTTATTATGAAGAGTATGATAATAAGCAGGCCGCCATGAGTAGAGAATGGCATATTAAACGGTTATCACACAGGCAAAAAGAAGAGCTTATATTGATAAGTAAAGAAAAATGTGGTAGTATTCATAAAGTTGAGGCAAAGGGGTCTGAATAGGAGGTCCTTTGTCTTTTTGTGACGGTTATTACAGATTAATTAGAAAAGATTCGGAACGGAGTGAGTATTATGAAGGCTTACAGGGATTTGTCAAAGGAAGAGCTTTTAAAGATCAAAGAGGAGCTTGAAAAAGAGTATAAGGAAGAGGAGAGCAAAGGACTTAAGCTTAATATGGCACGCGGAAAACCGGGATTATCCCAGCTTGAGATCGCAATGCCTATGCTTGATGTCATGAATTCAAGTTCGGATATGCATACTATTTTGGGAACGGATACCCGTAATTACGGGGATCTTGACGGAATAGGTGAATGCAGAAGGCTTATGGCCGATATGATGGAGGTTAAGAAGGATAATGTTATAGTAGGCGGTAATTCCAGTCTTAATCTTATGTATGATATGGTTGCCAGATCCTATTGTTTCGGAGTTAAAGGAGGAACCCCTTGGTGTAAGCTGGATAAGATTAAATTCCTGTGTCCCGTACCGGGATATGATCGTCATTTTAAGATAACGGAACAGTTTGGTATAGAGATGATAAATATTCCTTTATTAAAAGACGGTCCGGATATGGATATGGTAGAGAAATATGTAAATAATGACCCTGCGGTCAAGGGAATTTGGTGTGTACCCAAATACAGTAATCCCACAGGTATATCCTATAGTGATGAAACGGTTAAAAGATTTGCCGCACTTAAGCCGGCGGCAGAGGATTTCAGGATATACTGGGATAATGCATATTGTATTCATCATCTGTATGAAGATGACAGAGATGAGATACTTAATATTCTTGATGAATGTGAGAAAGCCGGAAATCCCGATATGGTATTTATTTTTGCATCCACATCGAAGATAAGCTTTCCCGGATCCGGAGTTTCGGCGGTTGCTTCGTCTATTGATAATGTGAACTGGATCTTAAAGATGATGGGAGTCCAGACTATAGGTCATGATAAAATAAACCAGCTTCGTCATGCCCGTTTCTTTAAGGATATTAAAGGCCTGGAAGCTCATATGAAAAAACATGGGGAATTACTTCGTCCCAAATTTGATGCGGTTACAAAAACCCTTGAAAAAGAACTGTCGGGTTTGGAGATTGGAAGCTGGGTAAAACCTAAAGGGGGATATTTTATATCCTTTGATGCTATGCCGGGATGTGCGAAAAATATTGTCGCAAAATGTAAAGCTTTGGGAGTAACGCTGACGGGTGCAGGTGCAACTTATCCATACGGAAAAGATCCCCTGGATTCCAATATACGTATAGCACCTACTTTTCCTTCGACTGAGGAAATGCAGGAAGCGGCTAAAGTATTTGTTTTATGTGTAAAACTTGTATCGGTTGAGAAATTATTGGAAAGCTGAGAGTCGGATAAAAGATATATTGGTATATAATAAGTAATGTTTAAACAGAAACAGAGGTGATATAAATGACAAAAATTGATATTGTTTCAGGTTTTTTGGGAGCAGGAAAGACAACTCTGATCAAAAAGCTTCTTAAAGAAGCCCTTTCTTCCGAGCAGGTTGTACTTATTGAAAACGAGTTTGGAGAGATAGGTATAGACGGAGGATTCTTAAAAGAAGCAGGTATAGAGATTACCGAAATGAATTCCGGATGTATATGTTGTTCACTGGTAGGTGATTTTGGAACTGCCCTTAAGGAGGTTCTTGATAAATATCATCCTGACAGGATACTTATTGAGCCTTCGGGAGTTGGTAAGTTATCCGATGTTATGCGTGCGGTTGAGGGAGCTACGGGAGAAGAAGGAGTACATCTTAACAGTGCGGTGGCAGTTGTGGATGCCAAGAAATGTAAGCCGTACCTTAAGAACTTCGGTGAATTCTTTGCAAATCAGATAGAACATGCCGGAACCATAATATTGAGTCGTACCGCAAATATGACGGATGAGAAAGTAAATGATTGTGTTGCCCTTATAAGGGAGCATAATGCCAAAGCTACAATAATAACTACTCCCTGGGAGAAGCTGGAGGGAAGTAAGATACTTGAGACAATAGAAGATGCCAAGGATCTTGAAGCCGAGCTTATGAAGGAAGTTATGGAGCATCATGACCATGATCATGAACATGAACATCATCATGATCATGATGAGGAGTGCGGATGCGGTGATCATCACCACGAAGAGCATGACCATCATCATGAAGAACATGATCATCACCACGATGAAGAGCATGGTCATCACCACGATGAAGAGCATGATCATCACCATGACGGTGAGCATGACCATCATCATGAACACGGAGAGGAATGTTCTTGCGGCTGCCATGATCATGATCATCATCACCATCACCATGCGGATGAGGTATTCTCATCTATAGGTATAGAGACCTCCACAGCCTTTACTAAAGAAAAGGTTGAAGAATGTCTTGAAGAACTTGATGACAGCAGTAAATACGGAACTATATTAAGATGCAAGGGTATGCTGCCTACAGAGGGCGATAAGTTTATTCACTTTGATTATGTTCCGGGTGAGTGTGAGGTACGTGACGGAGCAGCCGAAGTTATCGGTAAGATATGTGTTATCGGTTCGGATATGAAGGAAGAAGCGATCAGAGAATTATTCAGGTAAAGTTCGTAGAGAGAGGTGTATTATGACTCCGGTTTTTATTATTAACGGATTTCTTGACAGCGGAAAAACGGATTTTATAAATTATACAATTACCCAGCCTTATTTCCAGAGCAGGCAGACCACACTTTTAATAGTCTGTGAAGAGGGCGAAAAGGAATATGAGTCTAAGGTTCTTGAAAGAACACGTACGGTAATGGAAGTGATCGATAATGAAGAGGATTTTAATGCCAAGAAGCTGTCCGGATTTGAAAAAAAATATAAGCCGTCGCGGATTGTGATCGAGTTTAACGGTATGTGGCTGCTTAAGAATAAGAAGCTTCCCTGGTCCTGGAAGATAGAACAGATGATCACGATGATAAACGGAGAAACCTTTGAAATGTATTTTACCAATATGAAATCATTATTGGCAGAACAGATACGCGGAAGTGAGCTTATAATCATGAATCGCTGTGACGGACTTGATGAGAAGATAGCTTCCTATAAGCGTAATATAAAGGCTCTTAATCAGACGGCGGATATTATTTTTGAAAATAAGGATGGGGAGATGAATGTTACGCTTGAAGAAGATCTTCCCTATGATCTTACAAAGGATCCGGTTGTGCTTGATGATACGGGATATGGTGTATGGTATCTGGATGCACTTGATAATATGGACAGATATAAGGGACGTACTATTGAGTATACGGGAATGGTGCTTCATCCGCCTCAGTTTCCCAAGGGTTATTTTGTTCCCGGACGTATGGCAATGACCTGCTGTGCCGAAGATATTGCATTTCTGGGATATGCCTGCAAATATGATAAGGAAAGTGAACTTACGAACCGGCAATATATTAAAGTGAAAGCTAAAGTTGATATAGAGTATTTCGAGGATTACGGTAAAGAAGGCCCTGTACTTAAGGCAATAAGCATAGAGCCTTGTGCCAAACCGAAGGAAGAGGTTATATCATTTACTTAAGCTGACATTGTTTATCCTGGTCATTACCGGTAATAAAAGCACGGATATTACAAGTCCCGATATACCTTGTATAAGGTTTAAAGGGATGGAGGCAACAGCGGCTTTTCCATAGATGAATATTTCAAAAGCAAAATATCCGGCAGGAACGAATATTGCAGCAAACAGACCGCACAGGATGCATCTTGTGCGGTTTTTTAGATGACTGAATAAAGCACTGTTGTATATAAGGCCGCTGACAAGTCCTATAATACCTTTTATTATGAAGGTGGCAGGAATATAGATTGCGTATCCGCCTATTGCATCGGAAAGCGCTGATCCAATGGCAGCTGCCGCAGCACCGTATACAGGTCCAAGTATTATACCTGAAAGAATTACCAGTGCATCCCCCGGATGGATATATCCGGAAGTACCGGGTGTGGGTATCTTTATAATGAAAGTAGCTACAAATGTAAGTGCGGCGAACATAGCTGTTCTTACCATATAATATGTTTTTTTGTCGGACATTTGTTTTTCCCCCTTGAAAATAAATGTGTGAATGATTGAAAATTTATTATTTAGTTATAGACGGATTGCAGAATATTGTCAACATATTTATCTATACATATAAACTATTAAGGGTTATAGCCTGTATGAATCCGTCAATCGTCAAAATTCTTGCAAATATAGGTAAATTATGCTATGCTGAACCTTGCGAGAGGTTACCCGGATAATTATCCGGGTTTAACTCATAAATTATTAAGTCCGTAAGGACGGAAAGGTTGGACAAATATGAATTATCTTGAAATTGAAAAGGTAGTAGGTAGAGAGATTCTTGATTCAAGAGGAAATCCCACCGTAGAAGCTGAGATCACATTGGTTGACGGTACAGTAGCAAGAGGTACAGCACCTTCGGGAGCTTCAACAGGTGAATTTGAGGCACTTGAGCTTCGTGACGGAGATAAGGGAAGATATCTTGGAAAGGGTGTATCCAAGGCAGTTGATAATATCAACGGACCTATTGCAGATGCTATCATCGGTATGGACGCATCTGATACATATGCAGTTGACGCACCAATGATCAAGCTTGACGGAACAAAGGATAAGAGTAAGCTGGGTGCTAATGCGATCCTTGCAGTTTCCATAGCTACGGCAAGAGCTGCTGCTACATCTCTTGATATTCCTCTTTACAGGTTCCTTGGTGGTGCTCAGGCAACCGATCTTCCTGTACCTATGATGAATATATTAAACGGTGGAGCTCATGCAGACAGCGCAGTTGATACGCAGGAATTCATGATCATGCCCGTTGGTGCTCCTTCATTTAAGGAAGCTCTCAGATGGTGTGCAGAGGTATTCCATAACCTTAAGGCACTTATTAAGAAGATGAACGATGTTACTGCAGTAGGTGATGAGGGTGGTTTTGCACCTAACAGCCTTAAGAGTGATGAAGAAGCAATTGAGAAGATCCTTGAAGCTATCAAGGCAGCAGGCTTTGAGCCGGGTAAGGATTTCATGATCGCTATGGATGCAGCAGCATCAGAGTGGAAGAGCGAAAAGGGTAAAGGCTTCTATCATCAGCCTAAGTCAGGTAAGGACTTCACAACTGATGAGCTTATCGCTCATTGGGAGTCACTTGTAGATAAGTATCCTATCATCTCTATTGAAGATGGTCTTGATGAAGAGGATTGGGAAGGCTGGAAGAAGATGACCGAGAAGATCGGTAACAAGGTTCAGCTGGTTGGTGATGATTTATTCGTTACTAACACCGAGCGTCTTGCAAAGGGTATTGAGAACGGAGCAGCTAACTCTATTCTTATTAAGCTTAATCAGATCGGTTCTGTATCCGAGACTCTTAATGCTATTAAACTTGCAAACAAGAACGGATATACGGCAATTTCTTCACATAGATCAGGTGAGACAGCAGATACTACTATTGCCGATCTTGCAGTTGCTCTTAATACACGTCAGATCAAGACAGGTGCTCCTTCAAGATCAGAGCGTGTTGCCAAGTATAATCAGCTTCTTCGTATTGAGGAGGAACTTGGTGAGGCAGCTTGCTATCCCGGAATGAAGGCTTTTAATGTAAAGAAGTAATCTGAGAATTTATATTTACAATAATAAGAGGACCCGTCTAAACGGCGGGTTCTTTTATGTTATTAAATAAGATATAAGGTAATATTTAATCCGGAGGCAGTATAAGCCGATGGAAATTCAAAGACTTGCGTCCTTGGCAGCTTTTGAATATACTAAGTTAAGAAAGACAGAAATAAAATATATACAGATTTAAGGATGGATTGGCATGGGTAAAAATACAACATCTATAGTATTTACGGGAGATATAGGTTTTGATCATTATATGGACCATAAATGGGAGGATGAGGAATTAATATCCGAAGAGGTATTATCCTTTCTTCATTCGGGAGATCATGTGGTAACCAATATTGAGGGACCCATATCAAAGGTAGATAAGAAACCGGAAAAAAACAGTGTATTAAGTCTTATGCATTCCATCGATCCGGCAGCCGTTAAGGTACTTGAAAAAATGCAGGCCGACATATGGAATATCAATAATAATCATATTATGGATGCGGGAGAGCAGGGTATAGAAGATACTCTTAAGGAAGCGGAAGCCTTTGGAGCAAAGACCATAGGAGCCGGAAGGAATATTGATGAAGCAAAAGAACCCTTGTATTTAGAAGAAGCAGGTGGGATTGGTTTGCTTTCCGTGGGATACAGAAGAGGTTGTAAGGGTGCGGCCGAGGATAAAGCAGGCTGTCTTCTATGGAATGAGATGGATATAATAAAAGAACAGATTGAGAAGATCAAAGTCACCTGCAGATGGTGTATTGTGGTGGCTCACGGAGGAGAAGAGTTTACTTCTCTTCCTTCACCTTATACCAGGGACAGGTATCTTGAATACCTTAAAATGGGAGCTGATATAATAGTCTGTCATCACCCCCATGTTCCCATGAATTATGAAACCGTGGGGAATAAGATGATTTTTTATTCTCTGGGAAATTTTATTTTCGATACCGATTATCAGAGGGCCCAGTATAATACGGAAAAGGGCTTGCTGTTAAAGCTGAATATATCCGAAGAGGAATATTCCTTTGAGGCTATGGGAATAAGGATTGACCGGGAAAAGGAACATATAATAAAGGGAGATATTCCGCAAATCTTTACCGATGTTTGTGAAGAAGAGTATACTAAGCTTGCACCGCTTGCCGCCGGGATGTTTATCTCAGCTACAAAGAGGCAGCAGATTTATCTTAAGCCTGATGAATATAAAGATGCTTCGGAGGAAAAATGGGAGGAGAATTTCTCGAATCCCAAAAGAAGCGGCCGGGTTATCGGCGAGGGACTTGATTTTGCCATTATCTGTCCCCTTGCCAAAGAAGCCGATAAAGGTGAGTGGAAGGAAAGTAAGTTAAAGCAGGTTGTTTCATATATACTGGAACAGATGTAGTATATAAATTATATGGGAGTGTGGATCACAATGCCGGGTATTGGTAATAAATTTGACGGAAAGAAAATACTTATATGGGGATACGGGAGAGAAGGCAGATCGAGTGAGAATTTTTTGAAAAATCATTGTAAGCCGGAATGTATTGATATATTTGAAGGTAAAAGAGATGGATTTGATGCCGGGAAATATGATCATATAATAAAAAGTCCCGGAATAGTGATGCTGGAGAATCAACCGGGTTTTACTTCCCAGACCGAGATATTTCTTGAATGTTTCAAAGAGCAGACTGTAGGAATAACGGGAACAAAGGGTAAAAGTACAACCTCTGCACTTATGGCAAAGGTATTGTCGGAATGTACGGATAAGCAGGTAAAATTACTGGGAAATATAGGTTTACCCTGTCTTGATTATTATGATGAAATAGATAAGGACAGCATAGTGGTATTTGAAATGTCCTGTCATCAATTGGCCAATGTTATGGTTTCTCCCCATATAGCTGTATTTTTAAACCTGTATGAAGAGCATCTGGATTATTATAAGACTATGGATGCTTATTTTAAGGCCAAACGTAATATTACGAAATATCAGTCACGGGAAGATTATTTTTACGTGGGAAGTAATGTACCGGATATTGTTACCGAAGCTAAGACAAAGGTGATAGAATTGGCAAAGGTGGGAAATTACGATCTGAAAATACCGGGTGAGCATAATTACATAAATGCGGAATTCGTATACAGAGTAGCTCATGATATATTTAAGGCAGATGAAGAGGCTGTACGAAATTCAATGGCAACCTTTGAGGGGCTGCCTCACAGGCTTCAGTTTATAGGAACAAAGGATGGAATAAAATATTATGATGATTCTATTTCCACGATACCTTATGCAACAATAGCCGCGCTTAAAGCCTTACCGGAGACGGATACGGTTCTTATCGGAGGTATGGACCGGGGAATAGAATATGATGAGCTGATAAATTATATAAGAGCACACAGAGGTGTAAAATATATTTTTTCTTACGAAGCGGGAGAGAGGATATATAAGGAAGTAAAAGAATATCCGGGATGTTATTATACGGATGATCTTTATAAGGCAGTAGAGCTTGCCAAAACTCTGACCGAAAAAGGCAAGGTATGCCTTCTTTCGCCGGCAGCAGCTTCCTATGGTTATTTTAAGAATTTTGAACATCGGGGTGATATGTTTAAGGAGTGGGCTTTATCTTAGGACAATATTTTTGGAATTATATAACGGGAATGGATTTATGGGGGAAATATGAGTGAAGATATTAAGAAGCTTTTAGAAAAAGTCAGAAGCGGTAATATATCTGTTGAGGAGGCTGTTTTGCAGATAAAGAAACAGCCTTATGAGGATATTGATTTTGCCAAGGTGGATATTCACAGAAAATCAAGACAGGGAGCTGCCGAGGTTATTTACGGGGCCGGGAAAACCGCAGAACAGATAATAGATATTACACAGGTAATGATAAATAACGGACAGAGGCCTGTTGTCATCACCCGTATGGATAAAGAAAAGGCGGATATTGTTAATAAAAGATTTAATATAAGATATAATGAGAGTGCTCGTTTTGCTACCATAGGGGATTTACCCAAACCGGACGGAAAAGGGAAAATAGTGGTTGCCACCGGAGGAACATCGGATATTCCGGTGGCCGAAGAAGCTGCATTAACCGCAGAAGCGCTGGGTAATGAAGTAGTAAGGTTATATGATGTGGGGGTTGCGGGCTTACACAGATTAATGTCTAAGCTTGATGAATTAATGAGTGCAAATGTTATTATAGCCGTAGCGGGAATGGAGGGTGCCCTGGCAAGCGTTATAGGCGGACTGGTGGATCGCCCGGTAATAGCAGTTCCCACAAGTGTAGGATACGGAGCATCCTTTGGCGGAGTATCTGCCCTTTTGTCCATGTTGAATTCCTGTGCTTCGGGAGTCAGTGTGGTAAATATAGATAACGGATTTGGAGCAGGTTATATGGCAAGTATGATAAATCATGGTTAAAGGAGGGGCATATGAATATTTTATATTTTGATCTGGCTATGGGTGCAGCGGGGGATATGCTTACGGCTGCATTATATGAGTTGCTTAAGGACGATGAAAAAGCTGACTTTCTTAAACGGATAAATAATGCCGGTATACCGGGAGTTGAGGTAACAGCTGAAAAATCAGTTAAATGCGGAATAACCGGAACTCATATGAGAGTTATGATAGATGGAGTGTCTGAGGGAGAGCAAGATCATCATCATGGCCACGACCATGAAGAACATCATCATGATCATGAAGAACACCATCATCACGACCATGAGCACGAAGAACATCATGAGCACGAAGAACATCATCATCACAGCCCTGAAGAACACCATCATCACCACTCTCATCAGGGTATGAAAGATATAGAAGGTATTATAGGAAATTTAAATATTCCTCAAAAGATTAAAAAGGACGCGGTGGAAGTATATAAATTAATAGCCGAAGCGGAAAGTCATGCACATGACAGACCTGTCAGTGAAATACATTTTCACGAAGTGGGAACCAAGGATGCAGTCGCTGATGTTGTAGCTGTGTGTATGCTTATGGATATGATAAAGCCGGATAAGGTGCTCGCTTCGGAAATTAATGTCGGTAGCGGGCATGTGCATTGTGCTCATGGAATACTTCCGGTACCTGCACCTGCAACTGCTTATATATTGAAAGAAGTGCCGATATATCAGGGACATATTCAATCGGAATTATGTACGCCCACAGGAGCTGCCCTCATCAGATATTTTGTTTCCGAATTCAGATCCATGCCGACAATGAAAACGGAAAAAACAGGCTATGGTATGGGAAGGAAGGAATTTGAACAGGCCAATTGCGTCAGAGTTTTTGAGGGACAGACCATAGATACACAGGAATCCTATAAAGACAATACTATAATTGAGCTGATATGTAATGTTGATGATATGACCGGGGAAGCAATCGGATATGCTATGGAAGAAATCTTAAATTCGGGAGCTTTGGAAGTATATGCGGTTCCGGTTGTAATGAAGAAATCAAGACCCGGAATAGAAATAAAGGTATTATGCAAGGAAGATACAAAAGAAAAGATGGTAAATCTGATCTTTAAAAATACAACAACCCTTGGGATCAGAGAGCAGCAAAACAGAAGATATACTCTTGACAGATATATAGAGTCAAAAGATACCATATACGGACCGATACGACTTAAGAGATCGCAGGGATACGGAGTTATACGTGAAAAATGGGAATATGATGATATTGCGGCTATTTCTCAAAAAACAGGTAATTCCATAGAAAAAATATTAAAAGAAATAAACGGTTAAAGGTTGGGAGAATCATAATTGGCTAAGGTTGATAATATTATTTCAATCATAATGGTCTTTGTTACGGCAATAGGAATATCGACGACTTTATCAATGAGTCCGGTAAAAACAGTACTTGCTGTGATTTTGGCTTTTATATTGTACGAACTTATATTAAATGTGGCAAATAACAATCCATCGATACGTACCATGTTGTTTGTTACCATGGGATTTATGTTCGGATTATCACTGGTGATAATGCTTAGGCTTGACAGTGGCTGGCTTTCTGCACTTATCTGTCTTTTATCCATGGGATATAAATATATGGTCGCACAGGCCTCGATAAAAAAACAGTCAAGATCCAGGAATATTTTTGTTGTGATCGTTAACGCCTTTTTTTATTCATGTATGTTTACGGTGGTTGAATGTATAGCCTTCAGGGAAAGTTCGGTTTTGTTTATTCTCATATATATTTCAAGCTTTGCTTTCTTTATGTGTTCATATATGGCATACCGGCGTCTGGAACCGGAAAAGAGGGGTTATGCATCGGCGGGAAGGGAAGATCTTGATTTGGATGCCGATTGGGAGCATATAATAAAAAGAACGGTAAATTACGGTAAGGAGATAAAGGATCAGTTTGAAGATGCTCTTGATAAATCCGGAGACAGTTTCATGGGATTTATCGGAGCACTTAGAATGAAAATGTCATCCGGGAGTGAAATCCGGAGGAATGAAGATGATGCAATAAGAAAGGAACTGGACATTTTCAGACATAAGATCAATCAAATAGATATTCAGGAAGATCTTGATGATAATGAGATTGAAATCCTTAAAAAAATAAATAAAGAATTTGATGATATATATTACAGTTATTACAGAGTAGGTGATAAATCCTATCTGGAGTATGAAACCAGGATTAGTCTTCTTTCAAATGATATCGAGATGTTAAAGAATACCATAAGTGTCAGAAAGGCAAGGGATCAGGAAGATAAGGCCAGGCAATCGCAGCAAAGCCGTCGTTCCAGAGCTCAGCAGGCAAGACGAAGAAGAGAAAGGGAAGAAAAAGAAAGAAGGGAGAGAGAAACCCGGGGTGAGGAGAATAATAAGCAGCAGCAGAACAGTTATGGTACCGGGTATTCACAGGATATTGAAGAAGAATTAAAACGGGAATATGAAAAAGCGGTAGAAGAGGAAAAGAAGAGACGGGCAGAGGAGAAAAAACGACAGGAAAAACGCAGAAAAGAAAGAAGTAAACGTGAATCAAATGATAATAAAACCGGAAAAACCGGACAGGGAAGTCAAAGCAGTCAGAACAGTTATAGCACAAACGGTTCCGCCGGGAATAAAGAAGGAGCAAAAAATAAAGAAGGAACAAAAAATAAAGAAGGAACAAAAAATAAAGAGGGAGCAAAAGCCGGTGATAATTCTTCGGCCATAGGCGGTATGGAAACAAAGTATTTTAAAGGCTGCACTACTCTTGATGATCTTTCTTTGAGATATAAAAAGCTATGTCTTATTTATCATCCGGACTCGGGAAACGGAGATGTTGATACTTATATAGAATTAAAAGATGAGTATGAATTATTAAAGAAAAGACTTATGTAAAATCATAATTAATACGGGATCGGCCTCCGGTGGCAAGATACAGGATTTCTGATATCTATAAGTAGTGGCTGGTTCCGTATTTATATACAATCCCTTGTGGTTGTGAGTAAAGTGAGGAATATGATATAATAAGGTTTGGTTATATTTAGAGGTGTTTCGGTAGATTCCTATACATTAAGTGAGGAAATATCATGAGTCGAAATGTGGGGTTAAAGGGGCAGATGAGACTATATGTCCTGTGGCCTGTATTATTTTCCATATTGTTGATCATATTTAACATATTTATATACTTTATAGACCTCAGATCAGGGTTGTTTACAACCGTGTTTGTAGTGGTTTATATAGCAGTTGTGCTTTTTCTTTATCTTAAGAATCGAAGTATCATCATAAATGAGATCATAAGCTTTGCAACCAAATACGGGCAGGTTCAGCGCCAGCTGTTGAAAGAATTGGAAATTCCTTATGCATTGCTGGATGATTCGGGCAGAGTAGTATGGACCAATGAAGCCTTCGAAGTTACCCTGAATACCAGGAAGAATACCAGAAAGTCAATATTTTCAATACTTCCCGGATTATCTAAAAATCATTTACCCGGTATGGAGAACGAAACTGAGATCATGGTAACCCATAATGATCATGATTATCGGGTCAGTATGAAAAAGGTCTCAATGAATTCCATAGTATCGGATTCGCTGATTCTGGATTCTTTTGATTATGACAGTTATATTATAGCTGTATTTATGTTTGACGAGACTAAGATAAATAAGCTGCAGACAGAAATAGATGATGAGAAACTGGCTGTGGCACTTATATATATTGACAATTATGATGAAGCCTTATCCAGTATCGAAGAAGTAAGAAGATCATTACTTGTAGCTCTTATTGACAGAAAGATAAACAAGTATCTGTCATCCTATGACGGCCTTGTAAAGAAGCTAGAAAAAGATAAGTATCTTGTTTTGATCACCAAAAAGCATTTAAATAATCTGTGTGATAACCGTTTTGAACTGCTTGAGGATGTTAAGACCGTTAATATCGGAAATGAAATGTCCGTAACCTTAAGCATAGGTGTGGGTCTTGAAGCGGGTTCCTATAATAAAAATTATGAATATGCAAGAACCTGTATAGATCTTGCACTTGGCCGAGGCGGTGATCAGGCGGTTGTAAAGTCCGGTAATGATATATCTTATTATGGCGGTAAGAGCCAGATGTCGGAAAAGACCACCAGAGTTAAAGCCAGAGTCAAAGCTCATGCCTTAAGAGAGATAATTGAGGGAGCCGATAAAATTATAGTTATGGGTCATAAGATGCCTGATGTAGATGCATTTGGATCTGCAGTCGGAGTATACAGGGCGGCTAAATCCTTCGGAAAAAAAGTACATATTGTAGTTAATGAGGTGACTACCTCAATACGGCCCTTGTATGAGACAATGATGAAATCGGGTGAATACGGTGATGACCTGATCCTAAACAGTATGCAGGCCTTAGAGGTTGCCGATCAGCATACGGTTCTGGTGGTGGTCGATGTTAACAGGCCCAGTCGTACCGAATGTGAAGATTTGATAAACAGATGTAAAACAATAGTGGTTTTGGATCATCACAGACAGGGCAATGAAAGAATAGATAATGCAACTCTTTCTTACATTGAGCCCTATGCTTCCTCTGCGGCGGAAATGGTAGCAGAGATTTTGCAATATATAGGTGACAATATAAAGATCAAACCTATTGAAGCAGACTGTCTGTATTCCGGTATGATGGTTGATACCAATAATTTCATGACCAAGACCGGTGTAAGGACTTTCGAGGCGGCAGCATATTTAAGAAGAAACGGAGCAGATATTACCCGTGTAAGGAAGCTGTTCAGAACGGATATGGAGGCTTACAGAGCACGTACGGATGCTGTTAGAAAGTTCGAAGTATTTAATGATGTTTATGCTATTTCGTTATTTGACGGTGAAGGTATCGACAGTCCTACGGTAATAGGAGCACAGGCTGCCAATGAGTTACTGAATATTAACGGGATTAAGGCTTCGTTTGTCCTGACCGAATATCAGAATATGATCTATATTTCGGCAAGATCCATAGATGAAGTAAATGTACAGATAATAATGGAGCGATTAGGCGGGGGTGGTCATTTAAATATTGCCGGAGCGCAGCTTGAAGATATAAGTCTTGCAGAAGCGCGTAATCTGCTTATGGAAACCCTTGAAAATATGCAAAAGGAAGGTGCAATATAAATGAAAGTTATATTACTTGAAGATGTTAAATCCTTAGGAAAAAAAGGTGATATTGTAGATGTCAGTGACGGATATGCCAAGAATTTTCTTATAACAAAGAAAAAAGGTGTTGAAGCAAACGGTAAGAATATGAACGATCTTAAGCTTAAGAAAGCCAATGAAGAAAAGATCGCGGCCAGAAATCTTCAGGAAGCAAAGGATATGGCGAAAGTATTGGAAACTAAAACCATAGTAGTGAAGCTTAAGGCAGGTGAAGGCGGTAAGACCTTTGGTTCGGTTTCAAGTAAGGAAATAGCTGAAGAAGCAAAGAAACAGCATGATCTTGATATTGATAAGAAGAAGATAGTAATAGATGATGCAATTAAAAATCTTGGAGATTATGAGGTTGTGGTAAAGCTTCATCCTAAGGTAACGGGCGCCTTAAAGATTAAGGTTATAGAAGCTTGATCCAAGAATTGGTTTAAGGAATGGAGGCTGCAGGTGAGTGATGCAGTAATAAAAAGGATTCTTCCTCACGATCATGAAGCAGAGCAGTCGGTTATAGGAAGTATGCTTATGGATAAGGATGCCATTGTTGTGGCATCCGAAATGTTGAATAAGGATGATTTTTACGAAGATAAGTTCGGTATTTTATTTATAGCAATGGTTGAACTGTATAATTCATCAAAACCGGTGGACCTGGTTACATTAAAGGCTAAACTGGTGGAAATGGATGTACCAGAAGAGATCAGTAATATGGAGTATATGGTGGATATTGTTAACAGTACATATACTTCGGCAAATATTAAAGAATATGTAAGAATAGTAAGTGATAAGGCAATAATGCGGCGCCTTATCAAATGTAATGATGAGCTTAATAATCGTTGCTATAATGCCAAGGAATCTACGGATGATATATTAGCCGATGCCGAGAAAAAAATATTTAATATTGTTTCGAGACGCCAGGGTGAAGATTTTGTACCGATAAGAAAGGTCGTTGTAGATGCTCTTGAGCATATAAATATAGTGTCAAAAAGCCAGGGTAATGTTACCGGAATAGCGACGGGATTTACAGATCTTGATTATAAAACTGCGGGTTTACAGCCATCGGATCTGGTACTTATAGCAGCCAGACCGTCTATGGGAAAAACAGCCTTTGTTTTAAATGTAGCACAGTATATATGTTTTAAATCAGGGTTATGTGCAGCCATATTTTCTCTGGAAATGAGTAAAGAGCAGTTGATCAATCGTATGTTATCTCTGGAATCCCATGTTGATTCGCAAAAGATAAGGACCGGAGAACTTACCGACGGTGATTGGGAGAGCCTTATAGAAGGTGCTGATATAATCGGAAAGTCCAAGCTTATCATAGATGATACACCGGGTATAAGTATAGGCGAGTTAAGATCCAAATGCCGTAAATATCATCAGGAACATGGATTATCTATTATAATAATAGATTACCTTCAGCTTATGAGCGGTAATGGTCATACGGATTCCCGGCAGCAGGAGATATCGGACATATCAAGATCCCTTAAGGCTCTGGCCAGGGAGCTTCATGTTCCGGTGGTTGCATTGTCTCAGTTATCAAGAGCAGTTGAAAAGAGAGAGGATCATCGTCCCATGTTATCCGATCTTCGTGAATCCGGTGCAATAGAGCAGGATGCGGATGTGGTAATGTTTTTGTATCGGGATGATTATTATAATAAAGAATCGGATAAAAAGGGTATAGCAGAAGTAATAATTGCCAAGCAGAGAAACGGTCCTATTGGGACGGTTGAACTTGTATGGCTTCCGGATTATACTAAGTTTGCAAATAAAGCAAAATAAAAACAAAACCCCTTTACTCTTATAAGTAAAGGGGTTTTATTTTAATAGAACCGTTTACAGATCAATCAGCATCTATAGCACCAACAGGACAAGCACCTGCACAAGCACCACAGCTGACACATTTATCAGGGTCGATCTCGAACTTTCCGTCACCTGCTGAAATTGCACCAACAGGGCACTGTCCTTCACAAGTTCCACAACTAATACATGAATCACCTATACAATATGCCATAATAATTCCTCCTTTTTTAAAGAATCAAATGATTCTCTTCATCCATAACAATAGTATAACTCATAAATATGGAGTTAGTACATGCTAATCTTGATTAGTTATGAAAAATTATCTTATATTTGGTAAAGGGCGGTCATTATTTTAAGGAAGCCCGTCTCTTACGGATCCCGTTAAGAACCACTTCTTTTTTCTTTATAACTTCCTTTTTGTCCATAGGTGTAACACCTTTAAGAGGATAATCATATCCCAGCTTTTCATATTTTGTCACGCCCATTGTGTGATAAGGAAGTACATCCAGAGCTTTAAGGTTATGAAGGCCACCGATAAAGAAACCTAATTTATATAAATATTCATCGTCATCGGTATATCCGGGAACAACAACATGCCGGATCCATATATCTACATCTTTGGTATCCAGATACTCGGCAAAGGCAAGAATACCCTCATTGGGCTGTGAGGTAAGTTCTTTATGTTTAATAGGATCTATATGTTTGATATCAAGCATTACCAGATTGGTAAGCTCCATAAGTCTGTCAAGTTTTTCTATTAATTGGGTATTTCCGGGTTTAAACGCTATTCCCGATGAATCAATACAGGTATGTACATTATCTTTTTTGGCTAAAGTAAAAAGATCTATAAGAAAATCAATCTGCATAAGAGGTTCACCGCCGGTTACCGTAATTCCCCCGGTTTTATAAAAAGGTTCATTTCTTTTAAATTGGGCATATACTTCTTCGGGAGTCATTTCGGTTCCGCCTACCATGGACCAGGTATCCGGATTATGACAATATAAACATCTCATGGGGCAACCCTGTACAAAAACTACAAATCGTGTTCCCGGGCCATCGACAGTTCCGAAGGATTCAAGTGAGTGTATTCTACCATTCATGCTATTATCTCCTATATGTTGTGATTAGTATATCATCCGTATTTAATTATATCATCGAGAGGATTTTAATGAAATAGTAATACTTTAGATTATATTATAAATATTTATAAAGGATCTCAGTAAAAAAATACCCCGCACTTAAATGTACGGGGTATTGAATAATACATTTAATCGTTAATCTTAGATTGCCTCATGGAAGGTTCTTGAGATAACGTCAGCCTGCTGCTCAGGTGTTAACTTAATAAAGTTAACAGCATATCCTGATACGCGGATAGTAAGCTGAGGATACTTCTCCGGATGCTTCTGAGCGTCCATTAAAGTCTCTCTGTTTAAAACGTTAACATTTAAATGATGTCCACCCTTTGTAGCATAACCATCAAGTAATGATACAAGGTTATCGATCTGCTGCTGATTAGATTCTGCCATAATTTTGTCCTCCTTTTTAAATACAAATTCAGTTATGAATAGTCATCCAATCCCTGATGCAATGTCGGAACACTGCAAGCCAGGGGAGTTCTGGAACAGTCGGTACATCCCATAGTTTCAACATTAACCGTTTCTTCCGATTTATCATCGGTATCTACGTTAATATGTCCTACACCCTTTCCGACAGAACCATCTAAGAATGCAACTAAATCATCAATATTTTTATTTTCGTCCATAGGACATACCTCCTGTCTTTTGATTATTTGTGTTTTGATTATTTGTTAAGGTCAAGCTCGATATCGCCTGCAAATACCTGATCCTCTTTACCAAGTGCTCCGGGGATGATAGTGAAGGTATTTGAGATACCATCCTGTGCATCCTTGAAAGGAAGCTTGGAAACTGATGCAAGTGAAGCAACAGCACCGTGAGAATCACGACCATGCATCGGGTTTGCACCGGGTGCGAAAGGCTGTCCTGCACGACGTCCGTCAGGAGTATTACCGGTTGCTTTACCATAAGTTACGTTAGAAGTAATTGTAAGGATCGAAGTTGTAGGAACACCATCTCTGTAGGTATGATGTCTTCTGATAGCGGTCATAAACTTATGAACGATCTCCTGAGCTATCATATCAACACGGTCATCATCGTTTCCGTATTTAGGGAAGTCACCGGTTGTCTTGAAGTCTGTTATGATACCGTCTTCATCTCTGATAACCTCAACCTTAGCATACTTAATAGCTGAAAGTGAATCGGCAACGATTGAAAGTCCTGCAATACCTGTTGCGAAATATCTCTTAACGTTCTTGTCATGAAGAGCCATCTCTGCTCTTTCATAGCAGTATTTGTCATGCATATAGTGAATGATGTTAAGAGTGTTAACATATACATCTGCCTGCCACTCCATCATATCCATAAACTTGTCCATAACCTTATCGTACTCAAGAACATCACCTTCGTAAGGACGATACTTAGGTCCTACCTGCTTCTTGGTCTTCTCATCGATACCACCGTTAAGAGCGTAAAGCAAGCACTTAGCAAGGTTTGCACGAGCTCCGAAGAACTGCATTTCCTTACCGATAACCATTGAAGATACACAGCAGGCAATACCGTAGTCATCACCGTGTGTTACTCTCATAAGGTCATCATTCTCATACTGGATCGAAGATGTTGTGATAGAGATCCTTGCACAGAACTTCTTGAAGTTCTCGGGAAGTCTTGTTGACCAAAGAACTGTAAGGTTGGGCTCGGGAGCTGCACCTAAGTTCTCAAGTGTATGAAGATAACGGAAGCTCATCTTTGTAACCATATGACGTCCGTCAACACCTACACCACCGATTGACTCGGTAACCCAAACGGGATCACCTGCGAATATCTGGTTGTACTCAGGTGTACGAGCGAACTTAACGCAACGAAGCTTCATGATGAAGTGATCGATGAATTCCTGGATCTGCTCCTCTGTAAATGTTCCGTTCTTAAGGTCACGCTCTGCATAGCAGTCGATAAAGGTTGAAGTACGGCCAAGGCTCATTGCTGCACCGTTCTGTTCCTTAACGGAGCAAAGGTATCCGAAGTAAGTAGCCTGGATAGCTTCCTGAACGTTTGTAGCAGGCTTGGAAATATCACATCCGTAAGATGCTGCCATTTCCTTCATCATCTTAAGAGCAATCATCTGCTCTGAAAGCTCTTCACGAAGACGGATAACATCATCTGTCATAACACGTCCTGTTGAATCCTTCTGTGCCTGCTTGTCCTCGATAAGGTAATCGATACCGTAAAGAGCAACTCTTCTGTAGTCACCGATGATACGTCCGCGTCCGTATGCATCCGGAAGACCTGTGATGATATGAGCTGAACGGCAAGCTCTCATTTCCTGATTGTAAGCATCGAAACATCCTGCATTATGAGTCTTACGATGTGTTGAGAAGAACTCACTTATCTCGGGATCTACTTCATAACCGTTATCAGAGCAGGCCTTCTCTGCCATACGGATACCGCCGTAAGGCTGAAGTGAACGTTTGAAAGGCTTATCTGTCTGGAAACCAACGATGGTCTCTTTGCTCTTGTCAAGATAGCCGGGGCCGTGTGAAGTAATAGTAGATACAACCTTGGTATCCATATCAAGAACACCGCCTGCAGCACGTTCCTGTTTCTGAAGCTCGAGTACCTGATCCCATAAATCCTTAGTGTTCTGTGTAGGGCCTGCAAGGAAAGAAGCATCACCGTCATAAGGTGTGTAATTCTTCTGGATAAAATCACGAACATTAACTTCGTTTTCCCATTTGCCGCCTACAAAACCATTCCATTCTGATCTCATTATTTGCCTCCTATAATTAGATATGATTTAGTTATTGAATCCGGCCATGTAGGGGTAGGCCGGAGGTTACACTTTTAGTGTAAGTCAATTATAGGTTAATCGTGTATACACGTCAAGATTATATAGTGTACTTTTTCAGATACAAATCCCATAAAATCAACATATTTTGTTTATCTTGCACAATTTTGCGGGGGTGGGTTTTGCACATACTGCTTCCTTTAAATTGGTAACGCATTATCATGAAGAAAACATAATGTGACGGAACCTTTTTTGGAAAATGATTGGATGAACTTTGAGCCGTATTATCAATAATATTTACCACAGTACTTGTAATTTGAAATAAAAAATGATAATCTACGTTTAATCTTTATTGAAAATCTTCCATGGATGGTTAAAGGAAGAATATAATAAATGGATCGGAGGATAATATAATGGCAGATATAACAAAAGAAACCCTTAT
>JAILKH010000106.1 GCA_024693925.1 Lachnospiraceae bacterium
TCGTCAGCGTATATTCTATTTCCGTCCTTGGTATATGCTACAAACATGTTGCGTTTTTATCTTGGAAAAAGTAAACGACTGTTTATATAGATAAATACTTTACTGGAACCATTTTTGTCAGACATACCCCGTTCACCGACCGATAGAATGTGTAGCCATCGGCATGCATTGCGGCTGCATCGACGGTATAGATCACCGGCTTGCCGTGTCTTTGCCCCACCTTTCTCGCTGTTTCAGCATCTCCTGAAAGATGCACGTACAGCCTTGACTTCGGGATGAGTCCCTGCTCGTCTATTGATTCCTTATATTTCAGACCCGTTCCATGATAAAGAACCGCCGGAGGTATCACTTCAGGCAGTTCTACATCGACCGGGATCGAATGCCCCTGATTGGCTCTGATGAGAGTCTTGTCCTCATTGAAGGAGTAACGCTGCTTCTCATCCTGAGCAACTATCCTCTCAAGAGACTCCATGTCCAGGGGATGAGTCTTATTCACGCCCCTTATCAAATCATCGACCACAGCCCAGCCATGCTCATCGAGAGTAATGCCTATGACTTCAGGATGATGTCGAAGAATGAGGCTTATGTATTTGCTGGTGGTTTTGTCGCTCATGGATTGCAATTACCGCAAGGATCATAACCTCTTTCAATCAAGTCTTCCCTTGTGGTTTCCTCTATCAGTTTGTTTTTATCTTTCATCTGATCAACACTGTAGCAGTCAGGATAATGGAACTTTTTAGTGTTTGTATTCAACACATACGTAATTGCAGATCCTTCTTCATCCTCTGCATCTTCATCTTCGTCGAGTTCTTCTGAATCAAGGTCATCTGACTCTAATGAATTATCATAGTCATCAATATCAATATCAGTATCTTCATCATCATATTCATCAACATCCATATCATCTAAATCATCAGTTTCTTCTTGCTGATAAACCTGAGACGCACTGCCTGCAACAGTTGAGGTATCTATTCCACAACAGCAAAAGAACACCGTAAAGGTAAATAGAAGAATTGCTATAAGGATTAATCGTAATTTGTTATTATTTCTCATTGGTCCTTATTATGGCGTTCAACCATCTGAATGATTCTCTATATAGCTTATCTGTAGTATACCAGACTTTCTCTATTCTCAAGCCTCTGTAATGGCTAATAAATGCATTCAAAGCCTCATCATTAAAGTCTCTAAAGTATCTGCCATCTTCACTTACCCCTGAATCAATCCCTTCTTTTACCGATATAAACAATGCTCCTCCCAGCCTGAGATTGCATCTCAGGTTTGAGAGGAACTTATCAAAGCTCATATCATCAAGATGCATCAAAGACGCACAACACCATATGCCGTCAAAGACTTCATCTGCTACCCATTCCTCTATGAGCCCTACTTCTACAGGTATATCAAATTGATTGCGAGCTATCTTCACAAGCTCTTCTGAAGCATCCAATCCATATGCATCATAATCATGTTCTCTGAACCATTTCACATCACGTCCGCTTCCACAGCCCAGATCCATTATCCTTCCGCCTTCCGGTATATACTTCAGGAATTCTTTATACAGTGCAACTAGGTCCACCTGTGAGGTTCTCTCAAAATATTGTGATGCGTGTTTATCATAATAGTTAATAGTTCCGTTCATCGCTGGTATGTCCATTCCTTGAAGCCCATGTTGCGTGCTGATTCATATATTGGGAGCAATAGTTCTTCAAGCTGATTCGTAAAGTGCTGCTCTGTCTGCCCTTGCAGGTAAAGGCGATACCTGACATCTTCATTGTTCAGATTCTCTTTGGCGCATTTCTCGAATAGCATTGTTGCTCTTTCATCATTTCCAGTGAACAGATATGCATCGTATTCTGCATGCGCGAGCCTTCTGAAATAGGTGTCCCAATCCGGAAGATTATTGCTCTTGCTGCTGTTTATGCTCCTCTCTGTAGGTATCAGATTCCATAGCTCATCACTTGCAACATATGACCATGGAACAAAGTGATCAATTGACAGCCCACGTGTAGTAAGTATTTCACCGCTATATATGTCTATGACATCACCCTGCTGAATAATATACTTCCAGTAATTTGTCGCTGCAGTCAGCTTTCTTTCCTGCGGTGGGTATATCTTGTTTGAAATTCCTGGTACAGTAGGATTTCTACGTTGCAGATATGTAATCAGATTGAAGTCAGTCCATCCGATAAGGATCCCAAGATTGTTCTTCAGATATTTCATCCACGGATCATTTATGAGGATTTTGTTATCCAGTGCACCATTGTACTCTATGAGGTATATAACGCCTTTCTGAGAATTGATATAGTCAGCAATTTCATGCGTTCTATACCATAGCTTTGAATCAGGTGTTGGGATAAGCGGTGCTTGTAATCTGTATGGAACATTCTGTGATAACACCTTCATAAACCCTTTCAGAGTTTTGTCATCACTTGTATGCAAATATGAAAAAAGCACTTCCTCCTTTTCAGTCGGGAGAAAGTTTTCCTTTTCTGCAATATATAGAACCGTTTTCTCAAGAGTATCCGCAGGGCCAAGGTTAAGCTTATACTCGCTGACCATATACCATGCATCCACAATCATCCGCTCTATCAAGTCGCGATAAGGAATTACGCTTCTTCCAAGCCCAACCTCATGCAGAATCGCTTTGAACCAGAACAGCTTATAGCTTTCGCTCTTGTTATCAAAAATTCTAGCAAGGCTAGCTGTATTCAGTTTTTCCGAAAATGGGATTTGCACTTTTTCCTTTCCCCATGATGGAATGCTTAGTACTTATATCGCTAACGGTATAAACTGCGACATATAGTCTCTGAGTGCAGGATCACATACATACACATATGTGCCTCGTATTCCTCGAGTCATCAGCGTAATATAAATATTTACAAGATAGTCGCGCAATTTCTCGGGGTCTTTTGTGAGTCCTGTCTTACCCAATCCATCATGATAATTGCTGATATCTGAAATTATACAATTGTTATCTTCATCGTATTTGATGTCTTCACCAATTATGACTCCAAGATAGTTTAAGTCATAGCCCTGGACAGTATGAATACATCCTACTTCGTTAACAGAATTCTTTGATCCAATCCAGTTATCATAAGTAGAATTCCATCTATATTTATAATCATCTATGAATATGTCGTAAGCATCTTTGTCCTTTTTGGTAGCCCACTCCCATGCATAGCCGGCAGCCATTCGACAGAGCTTATACTTGTCGTTTAGCGACCTGATATCAGTGAACATATTGTCAACATCCGAATAGAGTTTGAAGTCATAGTTCTCTATATTTATAAATGAGGATGCAGTACCTGCAAAAATAGCTTTAAGATAGTTGATGTAATCCGTTCCTCCCATACAGCGCCACTGAGAATAAAGAAACTGTTGAACGGGTACTGTACTATATCTGTTATAAATAGCATCGTTGAATTCATCGTTATCCATGTCGCATGCTCGGACTCTCTGCCGGTCATCTCTAAACAGAATCTGATTTTTGCTGCACATCATCATCCAATCTAGTTCTGAGCCAGTCTTTGGATCAAGACCAAGTGACTTGCAGGTGTCATTAAATGTTTTATTACTAAACATATTGCCACCGTTTTTCCTGCTCTTAAGTCTATGTGCCTCATCCACAATAAGAAGATCAAACTGTTCCCCTGTTTTTAGATAATCCTTGACTACGTCAGATGTATCTAAAACCATATCTCGACTCAATGAGCTTATGCTATCAAAAACTTCCTTCATTGATGTCCTTAATGTGGATTGCGGAAATACAATAGCAATCTTCTCGATTCCTTTGATACATTCCGAAGCATATACCGATTCTGAGTCCTCATCGAGATAGTCATCTGATTCATCAGGCTGAGGGCCGCTGGCATTAATGTCAGCAAATAGCTTTATAAGATATACAGCAAGAATAGTTTTTCCCGTCCCTGCACTTCCATTAACGACAATCGACACCCCCTTATCTGACATTCCGTATTTTTCTAGTGCAGCAAGTATCTCATGCTCAGACTCCTGCTGCTCGACACCCAAAGATTTATATGGGGAATATTTATATAAAGCGGAGTTCTCGATTTCTTCTATGGACTTTTCAACTACGCCCTTTTTCCTAAGGGAATTCCAAATCTTCCTAAATTCGCTCTCATACTTTGTCCGTTCATAATAATCATGGTCCTGCATGCCATGATTCTCATTTAGCAGATTGTATTTACCTTCACCCGAAAGATGTTTAATCAGGTATGCCTCAAGATCCAGTATTACAGATTTGTTATAATCATCGTCGCTTATAATGCGAATCTCTGTTAATTGCTGCTTTGCAGGATTTGCAAGATGTTGTTTAGTTCGAA
Organism: Lachnospiraceae bacterium; assembly: GCA_024693925.1. Lineage (GTDB taxonomy): Bacteria > Bacillota > Clostridia > Lachnospirales > Lachnospiraceae > UBA2868. The sequence goes on from JAILKH010000106.1 coordinate 4,341, forward strand.
CAACAGCATTGACAGTTTCTCCAACGTAGGCATCAGTTTCGTTGTTAAGCAAATAAACAACAGGCCAGTTCTCACCGACATTTGTGTTTTTATGCTTCAGTTTGCGAATCTCGCTGACTGAATTGATATTAAAATCAAATCTATCAATAAATGCCATATTTTTATAGTTTATCGTACTTTGTACTTACTCCCTTGGCTTTATCTACAGGATACTTCTTTTTGGTTTTCTCAAGCTTATTCAATACTATTTTTTCAATGCTTACATCCAGCTTATCTGCGAGCATGATGCAATATGTCAGCACATCTGCCAACTCTTCGCAAACAGCCTCTTTATTGTAATCGTTATTCCATTGAAAACACTCTAGTAGCTCACCTGACTCAATACATATAGATTTTGCCAGATTCTCTGGTGAATGAAACTGATCCCAATCACGCTCCTCATTGAATTCGCGAATCGCTTTTATTAAATCGTTCATACTAATCCTCTTAAGCTGTGTATTGCAATAAGGAATAATCCGCTATATCAAAAGGCGTTTCTTCTATGATTATACTTTTTCAAAGCCTCTACTACTTCAATATCCGCAGGTAGCCAGTCAACTGAATCAATATCATCCATTCCGAGCCATTTTGCAGCCTCATGCTCCATCAAGGTAATGCTATCTGACTTAAGCGTACAGAGATAGCAGCTCATCGTTAGATGAAAAGTAGGATAGTCATACTCAACTACATGTAGGAGCTTTCCAACCGATATTTCTGCCTTAAGCTCTTCTTTGATTTCTCTGATAAGTGCTGCTTGTTCAGATTCTCCGGACTCTATTTTACCGCCTGGAAACTCCCACCCATCTTTGAACTCACCATAGCCTCTCTGGGTGGCAAATATCATTTCATCTTTTACTATTATTGCTGCTACAACTTTTATTGATTTCATACTCTTCTCACTTTGTCAGGTAATCATATACATCCGCTCTAACCGCATTTCGAAGTCTAAGCTTAAAGTTCATGATTGGCCAGTCAGTCCCATTCTTATCCTTTATTGTTGTCTCCTCATGTGAAATTGGGAATACACGTCCCATATAATAGAAATCTGATCCTTCTCCATCACTCTTCTTTACAAAAAGATACAGTTTCAAATTATTGGTCTTATACTTGATTATTTCCTGGCTCTCAGGACTGTTTTCAGAAACCCTGCTCCGAGTCATCCAGCTGAATACTTGCGGATCTATAAATCTATCTTCGTATTTTGTTGTTTCTGATATATCTTCTTTTTTCTCATACGTTACGAAGATTGGGCAAGTGTTATATTTTATTCTATATCCATAAACTGTGGAACTATCATCCCTCTCCCAGTTTAGAATCCTGCAAATATCTCTGCGTGAATACTTTTGATAAAGTACTAATCCGTCTTCATCTGTTACAGAAAACCAATCTTGGTTTCTCTGAATGCCATAGTCAAGCAGGTCTCTCATTGCCGTAATGAAGGCCCTATCTCTTTCTGCCATAATGTGTAATTCTTTAAGATAATACGCACATCGAAGTTCCTGTGTTTTTTTATCAGCCACATTATTTTCAAAAATCTTTACAATTTCATACTTTTTTCTGTCACCTTGGGTATTGATAAACGACTTGTTAAGCACCCTGATAGCAGATTCATAGTCCTGCTGCCTATAGGTAATATTATGATCCTTAAGACACTTTTTTGCTCTATACGGATCAATTGAACCTTCTTTGATGAGTTCTTCCATTATCAAAAGTTCATGCGGTCTCTTTCCATTAAGAATTTGAGTGGAAATAAAGTCAAGAGTTTTGTTTTGTTGTTCGGTAAATGTAGGCAGTCCATTGTTTGGGTCTATTCTTGATACAACTTCGTAATAGGATGTCTTTTTGCTATTTTCGTATTCAGTAAACAACAGAGGATCTACCTCACCATAATTGTAGAATTCTTGTATTGTAGGCATTCTTCCAAGCCGATCGCGGAGAATAAAATATTTTTCTTTTAAAAATGTGAGTGGTGTCTTTGATTTATCAATTGCTTTAAAAATTGACTGTTTAGAGATTTCATCAAAATGTATTGTGGAACAACCTGGAATAATACTTGACCCCTCCATAAGATACTTTCTCATATTATCCTTGTTATAAGTCCTATCACCTGATAAAGCGATAGGGATTAAAAAGTTGTTAGAATAATTGCCAATAAAGTCCAGAATTACAACATACTCTTTTCCCTCATTTTTCCTTAGACCTCTTCCAAGTTGCTGAATAAAGACAATGGCACTCTTTGTAGGTCTAAGCATAATAACTTGATTGACTTCTGGAAGATCCACGCCTTCATTAAAAATATTAACAGTAAGTATATAGTCTATTACATCATCCCTATCATCGCTTACAAGCCTATCAATAGCTTCCTTTCTGATTTCATCAGAGTCATCACCCGCTAATGTTATGGTTCTTAGCCCTTTTTCATTAAATTTTTCAGATAATGCTTTCGCCTCCAATACAGAAGAGCAAAATATTAACCCCTTAACCCTATCTCCTGAAAAGCCATAATACTTTGATTGCTCAATAACATAATCTACACGCTCATCTCTAGTAAGCTTATTGAATAATGTTAAGTCCCCTTGCTCCACTCTTTTCATTAATTCATCTGCATCTAGGTCCTCGTCAAATGCAATATCTTTAATACCAAAATAATGGAAGGGACATAACAAATCATTTTCTAGCGCTTGTTGGAGCCTAATTTCGTAAGCGATATTATGATTAAATAATTCATAAATATTTCCTTCATCTGTACGATCAGGTGTTGCTGTCATTCCCAGCCAGAAGCGAGGATGAAAATATTCCATAACCTTTTGATAACTTGGTGCAGATGCATGATGTACTTCATCAATAACAATTGTTTTGAACTCGTTTCTATCAAAACGCTCTAAAACATCATCTCTTGATACCATTGTTATCATTGCAAAAACAAAATCTGCATTCACTATAGAGTCATAATCCTGATCCTCACCTGTGAGTAATGACATAGATCTGCTGGAGCCAAACACTCTTTTATAGGATTTAAGCGCTTGCCGAAGAATCTGCTTTCTATGAACAATAAATAAGGTTTT
>JAILKH010000048.1 GCA_024693925.1 Lachnospiraceae bacterium
CGAGCAGGCGTGGTTTGGAATGAAAGCACGGCCTAATGAAGCGACATCAAATAAACATGATTATTGGACGGTTAATTATCTTGTATATGTACAGGAACCCAATGCAGCCTATTTTGACGGAACAAAATGGGAGGTTATAGAAAGGGAAGAAGCAGAAAAGATAAAGGGAGATACTACAATATGCAAATGGTATTGGATGGGTCCTGAAAGATAAGGCAGATAATTAAGGAGCAGGGAAATGAAGGATATTTATAAGGAATCAAAGAATAAAGGTTTCACTCTGGTAGAGCTTATAGTGGTACTTGTTATCCTGGCTATATTGGCAGCAATACTTGTACCGGCTTTACTCGGATATATTGACAGAGCCAAGGGTTCACAGCTTCTGTTAAGAGGCAACAGTATAATGAAGGGTTTGCAGGCGCAGCTGACTACAGTGTATGCAACAGCACCGGAAAAAGACAGTAACGGAGATCCTTATACTGTATCTTCGGCAGTGGATGAAGAACATGACGGAACGGGAGCCGATTTCCTTGCCAAGGTTGCCAAGATGGTCGATATGCCCTCTAACGGAGGCTTCTATTATATGACGGCAGATACGGAGGCAGCACCTTCACCTTCTGCACATGATGCCTGGACTCTTAAATATTTCATGTATTATGAAGGAGATGAAGGGGCATATTTTGACGGAAAATCCTGGGAGGAAGGTCTTACCTTTACACAGGCCTATGAGAAGATAGAAGAAGTATCAAAAAGCAGTGAAAAGCACGGCATTCTTCATCAATATCCGAAGAATGATTAAGAATATAAAGTAAGAAGGAGCAGATAATGGAGATTATCCGCAAAGAATCAAATAACCGGGGTTTTACTTTGGTAGAACTTATAGTGGTGCTGGTGATCCTGGCTATACTTGCGGCTATAACCGCTCCCGCCTTGTTGTCTTATATAGATAAAGCAAAGAATGAGAAGTATCTTACAGAGGCCAAGGCAGCGCTTACCTATATTCAGGCAGATGCCAGCAACAGCTACGGACGTGCTATAGGAAATGAGACAATAAGGAATTACTTTCAGACAAATGATGATCTTATAAGGGTAGCTACGGCAGCAGGTATGAGGGATGAGACCTTTGCCCTTGTGATAATGGAGAATCCTTATTGGGATGGTATGTATGCAACTCCGGAAAATCATGCCGCCTGGACGGTAGGTTATCTTTATTGGTATGATAAGTCTGCCGGGGTCGGGCTTATGTGGGATGGAAAGTCATGGACGGACGGATATACCGATGACTGGGGACAGATAAGGACCAAGAGTCCCTTCAGTGAGGTGGTTGCAAAAGAAGAGTCTACAGGGAAGAATTATACTTATACCTTTGAAACTACGAAAAATCATTAAAATAATATGATTTTTCTCTATTCGACACTGTATAAAGCTTGTGATAAAATATAAATGTTTTTATCATAAGCTTTTTTATTGCATAAAAAATCAGATATGATCGGTATGAGCTTGATAGGGAGAGATCGGCAATGTATCAGTTCTTTACGGATCCCGGAAATATATGCGGTAAGGATATATATATAACGGGACAGGATGTTAATCATATAAAAAACGTGTTAAGGATGCGTATCGGTGAAGAAGTTTCGGTGGTGACGCAGGCAGAGGATAAGGAATACAGATGCGAGATAGAGGCCTTTGAAGAGGACAGGGTGCATCTTAAGCTTCGATTTATAAAGGAAGAGAATGTGGAATTGCCAAACCGGATATATCTCTTTCAGGGACTTGCCAAGAGCGATAAGCTTGAACTTATAATCCAGAAGGCAGTGGAGCTTGGGGTATATGAGGTTATTCCCGTTAAAATGAAACGATGTGTGGTCAAATATGAGGGTAAGAAGGAAGAAGCAAAGGTATTAAGATACAATGCCATTTCGGAAGCTGCCGCCAAGCAGAGTAAGAGAAGGATAATCCCCAAGGTCAGTTCCGTTATGACTTTCGGGGAAGCAATAAAATATTGTGAAGCCATGGATATTAAGCTTCTGCCTTATGAGTTGGCGGATATGAAGGCAATGGATAAAACAAGAGAACTTCTTAAGAATATAGAAAAAGGAAGCTCCATAGCTGTCTTTATCGGTCCCGAGGGAGGCTTTGACGATACGGAGGTTGATAAGGCGGTGGAAGCCGGTTTCGAAGTTATTACTCTGGGAAGAAGGATTCTGCGTACGGAAACAGCGGGAATGACGGTCCTGTCCTGGCTTGTATTTCTGCTTGAGACTTAGTTGTAATTTCGGATATGATGGTATACAATGATTCGGTGATAAATAAAGGAAATTGGAAATGAAGGTTTATTTGGATAATTCCGCTACAACAAGATGTTTTGATGAGGTTCGTACGTTAATGTCCGAAATAATGGATAAGACTTACGGTAATCCGTCGAGTATGCATATGCTGGGAGTGGAGGCTGAAAAATATATTAAATATGCAGCAGATACTTATGCTGCTATTCTTAAGGTTAGTCCCAAAGAGATACTGTTTACTTCCGGTGGTACTGAGTCCGATAATATGGCACTTATAGGCTGTGTGGAAGCGAATCAGAGAGCCGGCAAGCATATCATAACCACGAAGATAGAGCATCCTGCGGTGCTTGAGCCCTGTGCTTACCTCGAGAAGAGGGGATACGAGATAACATATCTTGATGTGGACAGTTCGGGCTGTGTAAGACCCTGCGATCTGCTTGAAGCTTTAAGGGATGATACGATACTTGTTTCGGTTATGTATGTAAATAATGAAATAGGTTCACTTCAGCCGATAGAAGAACTGGGAAAGCTTATAAAGGACAGGAATAAGAATACACTTTTTCATGTAGATGCAGTTCAGGGCTTTGGAAAGGTTAAGATAAATCCGAAGCGGGAAAAAATAGATCTTATGTCCGTAAGCGGTCATAAGATCCACGGTCCCAAGGGAGTGGGAATCCTGTATATAAATGATAAAGTCAAGATCCATCCGCTGATTTACGGAGGAGGGCAGCAGAGGGGACTTCGTTCCGGAACCGAAAATGTTCCCGCAATTGCCGGAATGGCCAAGGCTGCCGAACTTCTGTATAAAGATCAGGAAGCTTCGATTGACAGACTGTATGGGTTAAAACTGCATTTGATAAATGAATTGTGTAGCCTTGAAGGAGTAAGTGTTAACGGTCTTCCCGGGGAAGCCCGGCAAAGGACAGAGGGGATTAAAGAAACCTGTTCCCTTCAGGTGTCTTCGGATACGGTCAGGAGGACTGCACCCCACATAGTGAGTGCTTCGATCGAGGGTATAAGGGCAGAGGTTCTGCTTCATGCACTTGAGGATAAAGGAATCTATGTTTCTGCGGGATCTGCCTGTGCAAGTAATAAACCTTCGGTAAGCAAGACACTTAAGGCTATAGGATTAAGACAGGATTTGCTGGATAGCACCATAAGGTTCAGTATGAGTGTTGAAACCACTTATGAAGAATTGGATCATACTATTTTAGTACTTAAAGAACTGCTTCCTTCGCTGAGACGTTTTAAGAGGAGATAACATGAATTATACATCTTTTTTGATAAAATACGCTGAAATAGCGATCAAAGGTAAGAACAGATATTTGTTTGAGGATGCCCTTGTTAAACAGATTAAGCTTGCTCTGAAAAGGGTAGAGGGTGATTTTTCAATAAAAAAGACTCAGGGACGTGTACATATTGAGTGTCTTGGTGAGTATGATTATGATGAAACGGTTAATGAACTTCAGACAGTCTTCGGAATCACGGGTATATGTCCTGTAGTGCATGTTGAAGACGAAGGCTTCGATAAGCTTGCGGAGGATGTTCTTAAATATATTGATGATGAATATCCCGATAAAAATCATACCTTCAAGGTTAATTGCCGCCGTGCAAGAAAGAATTATCCTATGGATTCCCAGGAAGTTAATATGGAAATGGGCGGAAGGATACTGGATGCATATCCGGAGATGAAGGTGGATGTTCATGATCCCGATATCATGCTTACTATTGAAATAAGGGATGATAAGATATATATCTATTCGAGGATAATTCCCGGACCCGGCGGTATGCCGGTTGGAACCGGCGGAAAAGCCCTGCTTCTTCTTTCGGGAGGTATTGATTCTCCCGTGGCGGGATATATGATAGCAAAAAGGGGCGTTAAGCTGGACGCGGTTTATTTCCATGCGCCTCCCTATACTTCCGAAAGAGCCAAACAAAAGGTTGTTGATCTTGCAAGATATGTCTCAAGATACTCGGGTCCTATTAATCTGCATGTTATCAATTTTACCGATATTCAGCTTGAAATTTATGAAAAATGTCCTCATGACGAGCTTACGATAATTATGCGTAGATATATGATGAGGATAGCTCAGGATCTTGCTTTAAAAAGTGAGTGTCTGGGACTTATTACAGGTGAGAGCCTCGGTCAGGTTGCTTCCCAGACAATGCAATCACTGGCAGCTACCAATGAGGTATGTTCAATGCCGGTATACAGGCCCCTTATAGGATTTGATAAAAACGAGATAATAGCCATATCCAATAAGATCGATACTTATGAGACTTCTATACTTCCCTATGAGGACTGTTGTACGATATTTGTGGCTAAGCATCCGGTAACAAAGCCAAATATTAATATAATCAAGCGTTCTGAGACCAATCTTTCGGAGACAATAGATGAATTATACAAACGAGCGATCGAAACAGATGAGGTTATCGTCATTTCGTAGAGACAGGTTAATACTGTTTCTTACAGGCTGCGCTTTCGGTGTGGCCTGTTTTTTATGGGTGTACGGCTACCGGATCCTGGATCCTCAATATGATGCCTGGTTATTTAATACGGATATGGATCTTAAACAGCACTATATAGGATTCTGCCATTACAGAATGAGTGATTTACGATTTCCCATAGGATTGGTGGATACTCTTAGTTATCCTGCGAGTGTATCGATCATTTATACGGATTCCATACCTCTGGTTGCTTTTGTGTTTAAGCTTTTTAACAGATTCCTGCCTCAGCATTTTCAGTATTTCGGCATGTTTGGACTTCTGAGCTTTATGCTTATGGGCGGGATATCCGCAATTCTTGTATACAGTCTTATCGGAAAGGATGATAATAAGGAAGAACTGCCCGGGAAGCCGGAGTCCTACAGGGGAATTAAGCTTCCGGTGGGGTATCATTTCATAATCTCCGCAGTGGCCTCTCTTGTATTTATATTAAGCTTTACCGTGCTTCATCGTATGTTTTATCATACGGCACTCGGGGCTCAATGGATAATAATCCTGGCATTGTATATATGGATAAACCGGGAGGATTACGGCAGAATTAAGGTGATTTTGGTATATGCGCTTATGGGTGTACTCTGTGTGGGGATCCATACCTACTATGTTCCCATGGTGGGAAGTGTATTGCTGGCGGCCTCTGTCGAACATTATTTACGCCGGGGAAATTATAGAGGGAAAAGCAGCGGTATAAATGTATCCGGGAAGAAGGATAAGAAAAGAATAAATGTTATAGCCGGAGAAGTTATTAATCTGCTTGCTTTCTGTGTTTTTGGGCTTATAACGCTATTCGTTTTCGGAGGGTTCTACGGTGGTTCCGGCGGCAGGGCGGAAGGTTTCGGAAGCTTTACGGCCAATCTGAATACTTTTATAAATCCACTCTTTGGAAGTGCCGTTTTTAAGCCTCTTAAACTTTATTATGACTGGCAGTATGAGGGATATGCATATCTGGGACTTGGAATTATCCTTATGGTGATCGTGTCAACGGTGTATCTTGCAAGGAATATAAGAAAAGAGGAATTTAAAAATCACACAAGATTTATAACCGGCCTCGTTTTGTTAATTGTGGATTTGATTTTTGCCATGATACCCATCATTACCTTCGGTGATATTAAGCTTTTGGGTATACCTCTTCCGGGGTTTGTAAGAAACGCCATGGGAATATTCAGATCCAACGGAAGATTTATATGGGTGCCTATGTATCTTATTATGCTGGGAGCCATAGTATATTCCTGCAGATCCTTTGAGGAGGTTTTCAAAGGGAAGGATAAGGGCAGAAGTATAGTATGTAAGCTTATGGCTGTGCTGCTGCTTGTTCAGGTGCTAGATGCAGGGAAAGTTATTAGTACTAAACAGGCTTATTTTAAGGAAGAACAGGCACATTTTAATCTGTGGATGAAGGCTCCTTTTCCCGCAGGAGATATTAAATACAAGGAATTTGCCTTTCTGTATAACGACAATGACATAATAATGGATACTGCTTTCTATGCGTATTTGAATAATAAAAGGCTTAATAATTTTTATTATGCAAGAAATATAGATGAGGCGGTAAATAAGAATATCGAAGAATGGAAGGCTGAACTAAGGGAAGGGATCGTAAGGGAGGATGTTATATATATCTGCAAGGTAAAGGATTATGAAGAAGAATCCGGCAGGCAGACCCATATTGACGAAAAGTATGGATTGTTAAATGAAGATATTAACTGGTATACACTTGATAAGGAGCATCTGGCAGGTGTGAAGAAACGTTGAGCAGAACAAAAAAAGGACCTCTGTCCAATGACAAATAGCCCTTTTGGTTGTTCTAACTACCATTCTGAACAATTATTAGATCATATATGGCTTAATAACAGCCAAAACGTCGTCAGCATTGTCCTCAGCATGGATGTTAAGGTCGATAGGCTTAGAAAGGTCTAAGCTGAAGATACCCATTATTGATTTAGCATCAATTACATATCTTCCCGATACAAGATCAAAATCATAATCAAACTTGGTAATATCATTAACAAATGATTTAACCTTATCGATTGAATTAAGTGAAATCTGTACTGTTTTCATGTTAATCTCTCCTTTCGATATTATTGTCAAAATCATAATAAGTCTATAAATAGGAAATGTCAATCTAAAAAAGTAATGAAAAAAGAGGTAGTTATTAATGAAAAAAGTCGCATTTCACAATCTTGGTTGTAAGGTTAATGCTTATGAGATGGAATTAATGCAACAAAATTTCAGGGAAAACGGTTTTGATATTGTACCTTTTGGCGAAAGAGCGGATATTTATATTATAAATACCTGTACCGTAACTAATATAGCCGACAGAAAATCCAGGCAGATGCTGCATAAAGCAAAGTCCTTAAATAAAGATGCTATTGTGGTGGCGGCAGGCTGCTATGTAGAGACAGACCGGGAAAGAGCTCTTAAGGATGAAAGCATAGATATAATAGTAGGAAACAAAGATAAGAAGGATATTTTAAATATTATATGGAATTATATAAGAGAAAGAGAGGATTCCGGGAAAGAAGGTGAATGTCCTTATTCGGTTTATGAAACCGTCAGCTCCCTTACGGATCATACAAGAGCATATATTAAGGTACAGGACGGCTGCGATCAGTATTGCAGTTATTGTATAATTCCCTTTTCAAGAGGTCATGTTATAAGCAGAAATGAAGAAGAGACCCTTAAGGAAATAAGGGAGCTTGCGGAGGATGGCTGCAGGGAATTTGTTATTACCGGAATACATTTAAGTTCTTACGGACTTGATATGCCCTACAATACGGTGGCAAAGGACGGAAGCTATCATAATGAGGCCTTAACGGTTCTTATAGAGAAGGCTGCCTTGATTCCGGGAGTTAGGAGGATCCGTCTTGGTTCTTTGGAGCCGCGTATCATAACCTGTGAATTTCTGGCAAGGATGCGGGCTCTTGACTGTTTCTGTCCCCATTTTCATTTATCCCTGCAGAGCGGAAGCAACGAAGTATTAAAAAGAATGAACCGCAGATATGATGTTGAAGAATATGAGCAAAAAACGGAACTTATCAGGAAATATTTTGATCATCCGGCTATCACAACGGATATTATAGTGGGTTTTCCCGGAGAAACAGAGGAGGAATTTAAGGAAACAAGGGATTATCTTAACAGGATCGATTTCTATGAAGCTCATATCTTTGCATATTCAAGACGCAAGGGTACGGTGGCAGACGGAATGAAGGACCAGCTTACAAGGAATCAGAAAAGCGAAAGATCTGCCTTCCTGCTCAAAGACTCCGCAATAAGGAAGAAAAGATTTATGGAATACTATATGGGCAGAAAAGAAACCATACTGGTTGAGGAGACTGTTGAAATAGACGGAAGACCTTATCTGGTGGGGTATAATAAAGAGTATGTTAAGTGCGGATTCTGTAAGGAAGGTGATACCGGGTCTTCCGGAAGCTTTATGGAGGGTACGGTGAAGGGTTTTATTAATGATGATATGCTGCTCCTTGTATAGGCGGTGTTGTATTTTTTGTCCGTATGGAGTAAAATAGTGTTTAATTATGTTTATTAAATAGAATTAGGAGATGTTTAAATGCAGGATTTTGGAAATACGCAACATTTTAATGTTCAGGTTGAGCCTGAAACGGGGGTAAAGGTTGTGCTGTCTTCGGTATATGAGGCTCTTAATGAGAAAGGATACAATCCGGTAAACCAGATAGTCGGTTATATAATGTCGGGAGATCCCACTTATATTACCAGTCATAATAATGCCAGAAGCCTTATTATGAAGGTTGAGAGAGATGAACTGGTTGAAGAATTGTTAACACAGTATATTAAGAATAACGGTTGGGCTTAAGATGAGAATACTCGGTCTTGATTACGGAACCAAAACGGTGGGGGTAGCTATCAGCGATCCTCTGTTTCTTACTGCTCAGGGAATTGAGATAATAAGACGTGAACATGAGAATAAGTTACGTAAAACCTATGCACGGATTGAAGAAATAATAAAGGATAACGAGGTGGACAGGATAGTCCTGGGTTATCCCAAGAATATGAATAATACGGAAGGAGACCGTTGCGAGAAGACAAAGGAGTTTATGGAAGCGCTTAAGAGACGTACCGGTCTTGAAGTTATATTATGGGATGAACGGCTTACTACCGTAGCGGCGGATAAGATCATGATGGAAAGTAAGATACGCAGGGAAGACAGGAAAGAATATGTTGATGAAATAGCTGCTATGCTCATATTACAGGGCTATCTGGATTATTTAAAGAATACAGGCGAAGCTTAATATAAGGAAGAGTAGGATGGAAGAACAAAGAAAAGATAAAGATCCCGAGATGATAACCTTTGAAACCGATGAAGGCCCTTCGGATTGGTATATATTGGATGAAACAAGAATAAACGGGTGTAATTACATCCTGGTTGCCGATGCTCCCAAAGGAGATGCACAGTGCATGATACTTAAGGATGTTGCGCCGGAACAAGCAAAGGAAAGCATATATCAGGAAGTGGAAGATGATAACGAGCTTGACATTGTGGCGGCTATGTTTGAAGATCTGTTATCTGATACGGAGATCATAGGGTGATCAGGAAATTAAATTACGATTATATTTTTGAAACGATATGAATTTACAGGAAATTACGGAGGATTGATTTTGTCAAAAAAGAAAAGCGGCGGTAAGGCCCTTAAGATCATTCCCTTAGGGGGATTGGGGCAGATAGGTATGAATATTACCGCATTTGAATATGGTAACAGTATTGTAGTGGTAGATTGCGGACTGGCATTTCCGGAGGATGATATGTTGGGAATAGATCTGGTCATTCCGGATATCACTTATTTACTGGATAATGCAGATAAGGTGGAAGCTTTTGTTATAACTCACGGACATGAGGATCATATAGGTGCCCTTCCCTATGTACTTAAGCAGCTTAATATCCCGGTGTATGGAACCAAGCTGACGATCGCGCTTATTGAAGGGAAGCTAAGGGAGCACGGTATTCTTGACACGGTTACAAGGAAGGTGGTTTCGGCCGGGGATACCGTTAAGCTGGGGGCCTTTACGGTAGAATTTATCAGAACAAATCACAGTATTGCCGATGCCTGCGCACTGGCCATCACTTCACCGGTGGGAGTAGTGGTGCATACAGGTGACTTTAAGGTTGATTATACTCCGGTATTCGGAGATCCCATCGATCTGCAGAGATTTGCGGAGCTTGGACGTAAGGGGGTTCTTGCCCTTATGTGTGATTCTACAAATGCCGAGCGTCCCGGCTTTACCAATTCGGAGAAATCCGTAGGCAAGACTATAGATGCCCTGTTCAGCGAACATGAGGACTCGAGGATAATAGTATCTACCTTTGCAAGTAATGTGGACAGAGTGCAGCAGATAATCAATGCTGCTTACAGACACGGGAGAAAGGTTGTTGTAGAAGGCCGCAGTATGGTTAATGTTATTCAGGCGGCTACAGAGCTCGGATATATCGATATTCATGAGAATACGCTTATAGATATTGAGGATCTTAAGAATTATCCGGATAAGAAAACGGTGATCATAACAACCGGAAGTCAGGGTGAGACCATGGCAGCACTTAACAGAATAGCCAACAGTACTCACAGGATGCTGCAGATCAAACCCGGAGATACGGTTATTTTTTCCTCTAATCCCATTCCCGGAAACGAGAAGGCGGTTTCAAAGCTTATAAATGAACTCAGTATGAAGGGTGCGGATGTTGTATTTCAGGATGCTCATGTTTCGGGTCATGCCTGTCAGGAAGAGATAAAGCTTATCTATACCCTGGTAAAGCCGCAGTATGCGATACCGGTACATGGTGAATATAAGCATTTGAAGGCTCAGGCGGCTATAGCAAGAGAGCTTGGGATAGCCAAAGAAAATATAATTATGATGTCTGCGGGCAAGGTACTTTCTCTGAATAAGAAGGGTGCTAAATTTACGGATGAGGTCCAGACGGGAGCGGTATTTGTGGACGGCCTGGGTGTCGGAGATGTGGGTAATGTTGTTATCCGTGACAGACAGCTTCTGGCAGAGGATGGTATACTTATGGCCATACTTACTCTGGAAAAGGGAAGCAATATTGTTGTTGCCGGTCCCGATATAGTAACCAGAGGATTTATATATGTTAAAGAGTCCGATGAGATCATGGAAGAGGCCAGGGAGGTTGTATTAAAGGCTATTGATAAGATACAGGATAGAAATATTACCGATTGGGGTAAGATGAAGAGTATTATAAAGGATGCATTATCCAGCTATGTATGGAAGAAAATGAAGCGCCGGCCCATGATACTGCCTATAATCATGGAGGTTGGATATGAGTAATGAAGCTTTTGAACGGGCGCTGGATGAACTTATAGAGCAGCTTGTAAATACAGAAGAATATATGAATTATAAGGATACCTTTGCAAGGGTAAAGTATGATGCCGGGGCGTTAGAGAGCATAAATGCCATTCGTGAGCTTAATATGAGTGTTCAGGAAATGAGCGAGGAAGAATATGAGAGGGAATCGGAAAATATTGCCTTAAGAATGGAAGAGCTGTTAAGTTCCACCAAGGTAAGTGATTTTATCATAGCAGAGGTTGATTTCTCCAAGCTTTATCAGTATATTACGGATCGTATTATACAGACTTTGGATGACGAAGATACAGAGGATATTTGATTATGAAAGCAATGGATTTGACCGTTAGTTTTATGGGAACGGTGGTACGTGGAGTTGTACTGATCATATGTATTGTGGTTGTAATGAATGTGGGTAAGAAGGCTTATGATTTTGGCTTCAGGGTATTTACCGAAGGCCCGGTGGCCGAAGCTCCGGGACGGGATATAATCATGTCCGTGGATGAAGGCGAAGGACTTACGGATGTTGCCAGGAAGTTGGAAGAAAAGGGTATTACAAGCGATTGGATGCTTTTCTTTATACAGGCTAAATTATCCGAATATAAAGGAAATATCGACCCCGGTACCTATACCTTAAATAATTCCCTTACAACAGATGAGCTTATGGCTATCCTTACGAAAGCCGAAGTTGAAAACGAGGATAAGGAATCGGATGAATATGTGCCGGATGAACTTACGGAAAATCTGAATGATGTATATGATGAAAATCTTCCCGTGGAATCAGGTTCCGAGCTGGTAGACGGAGATCTTGAAGAGGGAGAGACTCCTTATGAAGGTGAAGACGGAAGCATAGAAATAGAGGATATGACCGATGATTCCGACGAACCCGATATTGAGGTTGAAGTAGGAGAATAAAGTGATTGAGGATTCAAGGACTGCCGCTTATATAAGTTCCCTTAATGAAGGAAATATGGATTTCCTGGCTGAGCTGGAGGCAGAGGCAATAAAGGATAATATACCCATTATAAGAGAATCCGTTCAGAGTCTGCTTAAGGTATTGATAGAAGCCGTAAGACCTTTATCGATCCTGGAGGTGGGAACGGCCGTAGGATTCTCGGCGATACTGATGCTTGAAAGTGCACCGCCGGATTGCCGGCTTACAACTATAGAAAATTATGAAAAAAGGATACCTCTTGCCAGGGAGAATTTTATTAAATCAGGATTTGATAAAAGGATAGAGCTCCTGGAAGGGGATGCAACGGAAGTTTTAAAGGTGTTAAGGGAACAGGAAAGAGGCTACGATCTTATTTTTATGGATGCAGCCAAGGGACAGTACCTTAATTTCTTTGAAGATGTAATGGGACTTTTAAACTGCGGAGGTCTGCTTATCTCCGATAATGCACTTCAGGATGGGGATATCATTGAATCAAGATTTGCCGTCAGGCGCAGGGACAGGACGATACACTCCAGAATGAGAGAGTATTTGTATATTCTTATGCATGATAAGAGACTGCAGACAACTATACTTCCCATCGGGGATGGGATCACTGTTAGTGTATATAAGAAAGACAATAATACGGAGTAGAGGATATGAAGGGTATTAAAGCACCTGAGCTTCTTGTTCCCGCAAGCAGCGAGGAGGTTTTAAGAACAGCTGTAATTTATGGCGCAGATGCGGTATATATCGGCGGGGAGGCCTATGGTCTGCGAGCTAAGGCCAAAAATTTCAGCATTGAAGAAATGGCTGCAGGTATTGAATTTGCCCATGAGCATAATGTTAAGGTGTATGTTACCGCAAATATCATCGCCCATAATTATGATCTTGAAGGGGCGGAGAAATATTTTAAGGAGCTTCGTTCCATAGGACCGGATGCCCTTATAATATCTGATCCGGGTATGTTTACCATAGCAAGGGAAGTATGTCCCGATATTGATATTCATATAAGTACCCAGGCAAACAATACGAATTACCTGACCTATGATTTCTGGTATAAACAGGGTGCAAAAAGGGTAGTATCCGCCAGGGAATTATCCCTTAAGGAAATAAGAGAGATAAGAGATCATATACCTGAGGATATGGAGATTGAAAGCTTTATTCACGGAGCAATGTGTATTTCCTATTCCGGAAGGTGTCTTCTCAGCAGTTTTCTTACCGGACGGGATGCCAATAAGGGAGCCTGTACTCATCCCTGTCGCTGGAAGTATGCTCTTGTGGAAGAAACCAGACCCGGGGAATATATGCCTGTTTTTGAAAATGAGAGAGGGACCTATATCTTTAATTCCAAGGATCTGTGTATGATCGAGTATATTCCTCAGATGATAGATGCGGGAATAGACAGCTTCAAGATAGAGGGCAGGATGAAGACGGCATTGTATGTTGCCACGGTAGCGAGAACCTATCGAAAAGCAATAGATGATTATATGACATCCAAAGAGGAATACAGTAAGAATATGGATTGGTACAGACATCAGATCGCCCAGTGTACCTACAGAAAATTTACTACCGGTTTTTATTTCGGGAAACCCGATGAGAACACCCAGATATATGATAACAGTACTTATGTTAAAGATGCGGTTTATCTCGGAATGGTTGAGAAGGTCTTGGAAGACGGAAGTATCGTGCTGATCCAGAAGAATAAATTCAATAAGGGCGATACAATAGAACTGATGAAACCGGATGGTTCGGATATACCGGTTAGAGTGACGGGGATAACCGATGCGGAAGGAAACCCCATGGACAGTGCGCCTCATGCGAAGCAGGAGTTAAGAGTTTTTCTGGAGCCGGGATGTGCAGCAAAATATGATATATTAAGAAGTCCGGGAAAATCAGAACAGACAATAAATTAAATCGTGGCTTGATTTTTTGAAAAGCTA
>JAILKH010000120.1 GCA_024693925.1 Lachnospiraceae bacterium
AAGGGTAAGCTTTCCGATGAAGTAGTATTATATTCTTTTGTTAATTCCCTGACCGAGCTTCCAAATGTTAATAAGGTACAATTTATGATAGATTCGGAAACCGAGATTTCTTTTGGAGATCATACTTATTTGGATGAACCCTTTGAAAGAAATCTGGAAATAGTAACGGAGAAGTAACGTATGAGAGAGGGAGAAGTTACGGAGAAGTAATGGAGAAGTAATGGAGGAGTAACGTATGAGAGAGGGAGGTAGTACAGTTTTTTGTATATAAAAAGGCCATTATGTATTTTTAGCCTTATCTTTGTCCTGCTGCTTACTTTGATACTTTGTCTGTTCAGAGAAACAACTGAAACGGATGAAGCTCTGGTGAGCGGGCAGGAACTTATAATTGAAGGTAAGATATTTAAAATCGAAGAAAAAAACAATAAGCATATCATTCATTTATCGATCAATTCACCACCGGATCAGAATCCGGATTCTATAATTTCACAGAATACACATTTTTACACAGATCCTAAATTCGCAGGAAGAAAACTTAAAGTATATTTATCGGATGATGAAAAGATGATTCGGAAATTGCATATGGGACAGACCGTTTCAATATGTGCAAGGTTTGAGAAATTTAAAAAGGCATACAATAACGGCGGATTCGATATGCAGAGCTATTATGAAAACAAGCATTATATTGCTGTATGTTATGATGCAAAAATTGTATATGCGTACACATCATATTCTTATATCAAGGATCTGTTATACCGGGTAAAGAAAAGAACCTCAAGCTTATTTGAGTATTATTTTGAAGAAAAATACAGCGGAGTGGTAAAGGCACTTGTGCTGGCAGATAAAAATGATCTTGATGAAGAGCTTAAGGAGCAATACAAAAATGCTGGAATATCCCATATTCTTGCCTTGTCGGGACTGCATATAGTTACCATGGGAATTCTTATTTTTAAGCTTTTAAGCCGGATGGGGATTAAACGGATTGTTTCGATATCCGTGGCAGCAGGTCTAATAATCTTATATTGTATAATGACGGGTATGCCGGTTTCCGGCATACGGGCACTTATTATGTTCTTATTATCCATGTTTGCAATTCTGATCGGAAGAACCAATGATCTTAGAACTTCGGCATCTGTGGCTGCGGTTCTCATGTTGATTTTTGATCCGAATTATCTATATGAGGCTTCTTTTATTCTTTCCTTTTGTGCTGTATTGGGAATCGGACTTATATATCCTTCGGTAAGAGGGATCGTATTGTATTTGCTGGGAAAAGACAGAATACTTCTGCTCCATCGAAGTGATAAACGGTGGGTAAGGTTTGTAATGGGGGTGCTTCGTACTTTATTATTTTCCGCATCTATCCAGCTTGGTATTATACCGGTGACCATGTGGTTTTATTATCAGATACCTGTATATGGAATTTTTATAAATCTGATAGTTGTTCCCCTGGCCACCTTTTTATTGATGGGAAGTGTGCTGACAGCTATACTGGGTAATCTGGAAATAATGTTTAACATACCCGTCGGGATCGCCAAAATACCGGCATATTTAACGACACTTATTTTAAAGTTATATGATTATATAACCCTTAAGGCCAATACTCTGCCGGGAGGACTTTGGGTTACGGGACGGCCCGAATTATGGCAGATGATCATATATTATATCCTCCTTTTTATTATTGTTATGGCAGGATTTACGCTTCAGGATAAAGAAAAGAAACTTAAGAGTCTTGTAAGAAAGAAAAAGAGGCAGTCAAGGGAAGTCCGTTATAAAATGCTTAAGTTTCTGCGTACCAGAGCAGCGGTATTATTGGGATTATGCGTTATAACCTTCGGGGTTTTGCTTATAAGGACCGGGCCGGAATATGAAATTACATCTTTATATGTGGGACAGGGACAATGTTTCGTGGTACATGGCAGGAAGGTTCCTACTCTGATATATGATTGCGGCAGTACGGATCAAAAGGAAATTGCTAAGTATACAGTGGTGCCTTTTCTTAAATATACAGGTATAAAAAATGTTGACACAGTATTTATATCACATCTGGATACCGACCATGTGTCGGGAATTATTGAAATTCTTAACAGTGACAGCTTTGGGATCAATATCAAACGGATAATCCTCCCGGATGGAAATTTACAAAAACAAAGTGAGAACTATGGACTTTTGTGCGAGGCTGCACTTAATCGTAAGGTTCCGGTTTATATAATGCGAAAAGGAGATGAAATTAAATGGAAGAAGCTTAGGGCCATGTGTCTGTCTCCGGCGGCAGAGGCTGCGTATGAAGATATTAATGAAGGATCCCTGGTGTTGGATGTGAAATATGAAGAAAATAGAGAGGGCGCCCGGGTGCCGGATACAGAATATGAAGGAAAAAGAGAGGGCGTCCGGGCAGATAGTGTTGACAGCTTTAAATTTCTATTTACGGGGGATATATCATCTGCGGTTGAACAGCAATTGATTGATGAAGGATTAACCCATTATGAAGGATTACAGATTGCTCATCACGGATCAAAAAAAGCGACTTGTAATGAATTTATTGAAGCGGTATCTCCGCGAATAGCAGTTATTTCAGCAGGTATAGGTAATAGATATGGTCATCCGGCCGTGGAAACTCTGGAGCGTCTGGAGAATCATGATATTTTCTATGCCGGGACGCTTGAGGGTGGTCAGATTTCAATGGAATATGACAAGGATAGAGATATTAAGGTGAGAAGATATGAACACCAATAGGGTCCGAGCAAATAAAATCCCTGATTTCACCAAAATGTTTGCTCGATCCTCTCAGGACAAGCTATGTGAATTGAAAAAAGCAAACAAAACCCCCGAAATGACGGAAATGTTTGCTCCTACCGGTCTGGCGAGAGTAAAAATAGAAACCGCGTGGTAACGGAACAGCGGGTATCGCCAAGAGGTCGGCGGGGCCTAAAAAAAACAAGCTA
>JAILKH010000150.1 GCA_024693925.1 Lachnospiraceae bacterium
CGGATTTAGAGCAGAGGGCATTGTTCTCATGCAGGAATTCGAAGAAAATCCTGAGATCGTAAGCATAAGCCAGCCTCGTTCTCGTTGAAGTGGTATCCTTTATCCCAAGGAAGAAATCCTTGCAAAAGGATGGAAGAGTAGAAGTAAGACTTCTAAGCTTCACCATGTTATTTATGTCGCTTTGTTCATGATAACCATGATATTTCTTTATCTGTGCCATTTCCCCTTAATTTTCTCCCGCTCTATTCGTTAATTATTTAACAATGTGTGTAATTATTCCTTTTCCCTCTTAAAGGCTCCGGCCAACCATGCATTCCCGAATTCACGATAGCCGTAAACATCCTTTCCCTTGTACCGGGATTCTCATGTTCAAGATTCTTAAGCATTTCCTTTGCATACTCGCGCTTGGTATGCCCATCCGCCGGACATGGGCTTTTACATACCGGCAGCTTCATTTTATTGGTAAAACCGATCACATCTGCTTCCTTAACATATAACAAAGGCCTGATAACCGTCAGATCCATACGGTCCAGATAAGTCTTCGGAGCAAATGTATGGAACCGTCCTTCGTATATAAGTGATAAAAGCATGGTTTCGACCACATCATCCTTATGATGTGCGTAAGCCACCTTATTACAGCCCAGCTTTTTAATTGCTTCGTTAAGTGCTCCCTTTCTCATTTTCGCACATAACGAACAGGGATTTGTCTCTTTACGATCCTCAAAAACGATTTTAGCGATCTCAGTATGGATAATTGTATATTGAACGTTCAAAAAATCGCATAGAGAGCAAATTGGATCAAGGTCAAGATTATTGAAACCAAGATCGACAGTTACCGCATGAATATCAAAATGATTGGGATAGAATCTCTTTAAAGAATTAAGAGCATATAAAAGTGTAAGTGAATCCTTGCCACCGGAAATACCCACAGCAATGGAATCACCTTCATCAATAAGCGAATAGTCATCAACAGCCTTACGTACATGACTGAGCAGGCGTTGCAGTTCCATACAAAATCCCCTTAAATCCCTCAATAAACCTTTATATTTTCCACAACTTTAACGAAGCAGTTGGGCGAAACGGAATAATATATATAAGAAAGAGTCTTCTTCTGAGCCCAACTATTCGTTAAAGTTGTCTTTCGCGAATAGTTGTGTCTCTTCCTCTTCAGCCTCTTCTTCCGTATCCGCCTCATCCTCAAACTCAAGATCCAAAGTCGCATCAGTCAGATTATTTCCGTAACTCGAAACATCTGAGAAGGTTTTATCAACAAAACGTATTGTTTCTCCTGAATTGACAACACCTTTGGTCATGTCCGAATGATAATCGGACTTCATATAAAACGAAGTCTCAACCGGAAGCTTTTTGCGTTCAAGCCTGGTATCTATAAACGTCTTAATCGCAGCATAGATTATCGCAAAGATCGGTACGCCCAGGAACATACCTGCAACACTGAAGAATCCTCCAAACAATGTTATCGCAAAGATCACCCAGAAGCTTGACAGGCCGGTAGAATCTCCAAGTATCTTGGGTCCGATGATATTACCGTCTATCTGCTGAAGCACAAGAATGAATATAAGGAACCAGAGACACTTCAGCGGATTGATCATCAATATTATGAAGCCACTGGGAATCGCTCCCAGATAAGGACCAAAGAACGGAATTATATTGGTCACTCCCACTATCACGCTTATCAGCAGTGCATACGGCGTCTGCATTATGGACGTTCCGATAAAGCACAGCATTCCTATGATTATGGAATCAACTATCTTGCCCGAAATAAATCCACCAAAAGTCCTGTTGGCAAATCTGGTATTGTTGATAAGGTTATTCGCTCTCTCCTCATCAAAAAGCGAATAAGCGATCTTTTTGGCCTGCGCGCCGTAGGTTTCCTTGTTAAATAAAAGATATACCGAAAGGATCATACCGATTATAAGCTTGAATATGAATACAAGAATACTCCATACACTTCCAAGCACTGTGGTTGACAGAGTAGAAATAAGCCCCTGTATCTTCGGCAGGATCTCCTTCATCGCATAATCGGTAATATTCTCCCAGTAATTATCAAGCACGCTTCGAAGCTGCGGATATCTTACGAGGAACTGATCGCTCCATCTGTTGAAGGATTTAACATATGATGGGAATCTTAATATAATGCTTTGGACACTGTCCAGAAGCTGGGGAACTATCAGAAGGATCAATCCGGCAACTATAAGGAGAAAAATAACAAGAGTAAGCGCAATGCTCAATCCTCTGATACTGTTCTTCTTTCCCTTAATATTCTTAACCTTAAGCCTTTTAAATAATGGTGACATCAGCTTGTTCTCAATCGTATTCATTAAGGGATTGAGAAAATATGCCAACGCACAGCCGTCTATAATAGGAAGCATTATCTTTCCGACATTTACTGTGGTACTGTCGGGAAGTGAAAGATTCTCAAGAAAATGATTGAATAAAAGGCTTAAACATATTACAAGTAATGTAATTACTCCGATTTGGATATATTTCTTATTTACCTTTTTCATTTAAAACGCTTTCTTTATCTATAAAGGCAGATATCAGTTCTACCGTACCGTCTATCCCAAGGATACTGCTGTTCACGCACAGGTCATAGCTCTCTGCCCTGCCCCATTTCTTTGAAGAATAATAATTATAGTAATTTGCACGGGCTTTATCTGTCTTTATTATCATGTCTTTAATCTTCGCAGGATCCTTTTCATCCGGGAATTTGGTTTTGATCCTCTCTATCCTGTCTTCCCAGCCGGCATGTATGAAAACACTTAAGCATTTACCTGTTTCCGCCAGTGCGTAATCGGCACATCTTCCTACAATGACACACGGACCCTCCTGCGCGATCTTTTTGATCGTGTCAAACTGAGCAAGGAATACCTTGTGGCTTAACGGCATTTCAATATAAGGTGAGGAAAACCCGAATGAATAAGTATCTGTAACGAGATTATAAAGGAAGCTGCCTGTCGGCTTC
>JAILKH010000009.1 GCA_024693925.1 Lachnospiraceae bacterium
ATAAGCAAGGTTCCTGTCGCCTTCGGACATTTCAGACCATATCTTTTCATAAACATAGTCCTCCAGGTACTGCTTGAACTGGGGAAGAGCCATGCTATAGTCGCCGTCATTCTTCCATGTAAAATGCCCCAAAACCTGAAATGCAAACGAATATCCTTTTGTGATCTTGGCCATTTTCAGCGCATTG
This sequence comes from Lachnospiraceae bacterium, assembly GCA_024693925.1. Lineage (GTDB taxonomy): Bacteria > Bacillota > Clostridia > Lachnospirales > Lachnospiraceae > UBA2868. The sequence continues at coordinate 188 of JAILKH010000009.1, forward strand.
TCCGAATCTGAGTTGAACACTTTCCTGTAATTTTCAGCTATTGTCATTATATTGAGTGGTTTTAGTTCGATTTTGGGTGCACGATACAGGAAGGTTAAGTTATCCTCGTTCTGCAGATTATTTATATTTTCATATAAACCTGTCATAAGAAGAAACACCGGCAGATCCTGTCTTATAAAAATCTGAAATGCGCAAGCAAATGACTTCATGGAGTCGGTCAGGGTCACCTCATCTATGCATATCAGAATCTTTCTCCCGTGATTTTTAAGGGTTTCAAGCATCTTGGACAACGCAACCTGAATATTGGAAATGGGGACGCTGCCTTTGACTTCCAGACCTATTCCGAAAAAGGACAGGTTGATACTTGCGTTTTGAAAAATCCTTGCCAGAGTGTTTTCGCTTGCGAGGCTGGCTGCAAGATCCTCAAGCAGATTTCCGGATGAGTTTAACTCAACCACTATCCACTCATCGTCCTGCATGAGTTCCTTGGCAGTTTCGGTCATAAACACAGTCTTTCCGCATCCCCTGATTCCGGTTATCATGAATATTTGTTGTGAAGCAGGCTCTTCGGAGAATGATTCCAATATCTCTGACATCTGTGCTGCACGGGATATAACCTGTAGGGGTTCTTTACCAAAAATCAGATTATAGGGATTCTTTGACATAATGCCCACTCCTTTTACGAATATTTACGATTTCCATGCTTTTTATGATTATTTATTATTTTTATATTCCTTTACGAATCTTTACGATTTTATATTATCAGAGAATTTGGAAGGTGTCAAATTATTAAATTGTTATTGTGTAAAAGTCCTTGAGAGAGCGGATTGTTGATGATATATTAAAATAATATTGAAGTCGTTCAAATCGGTCGTTGGGAAGTTTGTTAATCGTTTTAAACGATGGACTGTCACGTTATCGGGATAGACAGGTCGGGAGTAAGTGAAGTCTGCTTCTATGCCTATCTATTACCCAATGGAGCAATACGATTATAGCGCAAAATAAGAATTTAAGGGCAAATTAACATCTTCTACAATTAAAGCATAGAATTATTCCCCTAAAGAGAGGATGGAAGCTATGGATGTAGGAGTTGTATTGGACAGGATAAATGAACTGCTGGCCGAGAGAGGCTGGACGTTATATGAACTGGCAAATGAAAGCAAACTGCCCGTCAGCAGTCTGTATAACATGATGAAAAGACGGTCAATGCCCAGAGTTGACACATTATTTTATATTTGTGAGGCATTTAATATTTCAATGAGGGAGTTCTTCACATTTGAAATTATGGATGCAACTATGCAATTAACCGACAGTGACCGCAGGCTGATAGAGATAAATCATGAATTACCTCGTAGAAAGCGAGAAGTGCTTATGGCTTATGCCGAGGCACTTAACATCGAATAAAACCGGTTTTCGGAGGGATTTCAAAATGATCAGTATTGCCATATGTGATGATGAGATAGAAATGATAAATCAGATAACAACAATAATAGATACTTATATGAAGGAGAAGAATTATCAATATCATATCGATGAATTTATATCAGGAGAAGACATTCTCAAAAAACAAAATAAACTATCTGATTATGATCTTATCTTCCTTGATGTCGAAATGCCGGGAATAAGCGGATTGGAAGTTGCAAGCAGAATAAGGGAAAGGTATGCACCCAAAGTAGCCTTGGCTTATATTTCCGCATATATAAAATATGCAACGGAACCATATAAAGTCAAGGCTTTACGCTATATATTGAAAGAAAATAAAATGCTAAAACGGGCAATATATGAGTGTATAGATGCATATATAACCGAAAGTACATATGCGGAATACCGTTATCATAAAAAGCTAAAATATGAAGAGAAGGATTTTGCGGTAGGAAATATCGTGTATATTGAAAGCAGGCTTCATGACCTTATTTTCTTTGTGTTGGAAAACGGTGAAATAAAGGAATATCCTGCAACCGGACGTTTGGATGATGAGGAGAAGGAGTTAAAGAAATTCAGATTTATAAGGGTTCATAAGAGCTTTCTTGTTAATTTCAGTTATATCCGGGATGTTTCAAGGATGGGTGCGGAGCTTAAGATAAATAAGACGATAAACATAGCGCAGCCCAGATACAATGAAGTTAGAAAGGAATTTCTGCTTTATAAGGGAGAAATGTGATGATCAGCATTCTTTATGCATTATTTTTTTCAGTTATATATGTTTTTTTATGTCATTTTTTCGCTACTTGTTTTGTTGAGACAAGAAGAAGAGATAATATAACTAAATATGTGTATTATACAATATGGACTATTTTAATTCTATTTATATCAATTGTTGCAGCAAAACATTTATATATTAAAATGGTACTCATCCCTATTTGCTCATCAGTTTTTATTTTTTTGTTGCAAAAGCTATCAGCAATACAAGCAGTACTAGTTAGTTTAATATATTATGGTATAGGCTGTGCCATAGAGTGTACGGTTTATATTTTTTATAGTAATATAAACAGTAAATATATTTTGTATATAGAAGAGAATTCGGCAACCAATGGTTTATTGGGTGTAATTAGTCAAATTATACTGTTTATAATTATTTC
>JAILKH010000023.1 GCA_024693925.1 Lachnospiraceae bacterium
CTCCCCCTACTAACAATTTCCCAATTTTCGCGGTTTTGTTTGCTTTTTTCAATTCACTTAGCTTGTCACAGGTGGATCGAGCAAACATTTTCCCGATTTTCACTGTTTTGTTTGCTCGAGGTATGTGATATTACTCTCGCCGCCCCGGTTGGAGCAAACATTTTCGTTATATCAGGGATTTTGTTTGCTTTTTTCAATTCATCCGGCTTGTCATGGGTGGATCGAGCAAACATTTTCCCTATTTCGAGGATTTTGTTTGCTTTTTTCAATTCACTTAGCTTGTCACAGCCTCCCCCGGCTAACATTTTCCCGATTTTCACGCTTTTGTTTGCTCGCCCCCCGGAAATAATTAACACATCAATTTATTTTTTATAAATTACTATTCACTATCTTGAATTTTCATTTGATATGACTATGGATATATGATAAATTAATTTATTAGATAATGTCTCACAGTCATATATTATTTTAACCACATATTTTCAATTTATAATTTGTGTAAATTCAGGGGGATAAATGAAAGAATCAAATCGGGAATTACCTGTTCTTTATCTGGTGATCCCTTGTTATAATGAAGAAGAAATCATAGTCGAAAGTGCAGCCACCATAAAAGAAAAGATCAATCGTCTTATATCCTCAGGCGCCATAGCAAAAAACAGCAAAATACTATTTGTAAACGACGGCAGTAAGGATAAAACCTTCGAACTGCTCTCAGATCTTGCTAAGAAAGATCCTATCAATATAGTCGTATCACTCGTTGGAAATTCAGGTCATCAGAATGCCTTATGGGCCGGTATAATGACCGCCTCCAAAGCAGATATCATAATAACCATCGATGCCGATCTCCAGCAGGATATCGAAGCCCTTGATGAATTTATTAATTGCTATAAGAATGGCAGCGAAGTAGTATACGGAATCAGAAATAACCGCGATAGCGACAGTCCCTTTAAGAAATTCACCGCACTTGCATATTATAAATTTATGCACCTTATGGGAAGCAAAATCATGGAAAATCACGCGGATTACAGGCTTATTTCCCGCAAAGTCATTGATGCTCTTATGCAATATAACGAAAGCAATCTTTTCTTAAGAGGTCTTATCCCGTCCTTGGGATTCCCTTCTGATATTGTACATTTTGAAACCAAAGAACGCACCGGCGGTACCACCAAATATACGTTAAGCAAAATGTTCAGGCTGGCTACCGACGGCATAACTTCATTTACCATAAGACCCCTTAGGATAATATCCGTATTGGGATTTATTACAATGTTTTTTAGCATGATTTTCTCTATCCTCTGCTTTATCGAATGGGCCCAGGGAAAGAATGTCAAAGGATATACAACTACAATTCTCATATTGTTATTCTTAGACGGAATCATTCTCCTCTCCCTTGGTGTGATCGGAGAATACCTGGGTAAAATATATCTTGAAACCAAAAATCGCCCTAAATATATTATAGACAGCGTTATATACAAGGAAACCGATAATGAAGACTGATATGCAGAAAGACATAAATTTATCGACTGCTAAATCTGATATGCAGAACGACATATATTCAACAGCTACGAAATCTGATATGCAGAACGACATATATTCAACAGCTACGAAATCTGATATGCAGAACGGCATATATTCAACAGCTACGAAATCTGATATGCAGAACGACATAAATTCATCGGCCGGGAATTCTACGGCCATGAAATCCGATATACGGGGCAAAGGCAATTCACCGGCTTTAAGGATAGATGTACATGCCGATGATTATGCCTTAACCGTTCATACCTCCGCGGATATACTCGAATGTATGCAGGAGGGCAAGCTTGACAGCATAAGTATAGTTCCCAATACCGAATGCTTTGAGGAATGTATGGAAATGTTATATTCCGCCATCCCTTCCCTGCCCTTTCTTCCCTGTATGAGTGTTCATATAAATCTGGTAGAGGGCCTAAGCTTCTCGGATTCTTATGAAGGGGCTTACCTTAACTTCTCTTGGGGACAGCTGTTTCTATACTCTTATACATCCCCCGCAAACAGCCGGATCCGTATCAGTATCAAAGAAGAAATCCATGCTCAAATCCGTAAATGTATGCAGGCCGTAAATAAATGTATAGAACTGGCCAAAATCAACAACATACGATGTTCCCAGAAATCGCTTCGTATCGACAGTCATCAGCATACCCATCATCTTCCCATTGTATGGAATGCTTTAACCGAAGTATTAAAATCAAATAAATACGAAGTAGAATATATCCGCTGCTCAAGAGAACCCTTAATGGTCTTCTTATCTGCTCCGGATCTGTATAAAACCTATCGTCCTTTAAATGCCGTAAAGAATCTTATCCTGACTTTATATTCCGGAAAGATTGATAAATACTGTCATAAAAAAGGACTTCAAAAAATGTATCTTTGGGGACTTCTTATGAGCGGTCACATGGATAAAACACGCATACAGAGACTTCTTAGATCAATGATAAACAGAGCTGACAGAGATAACCGGGATCTTGAAATTCTCTTCCACCCCGGCCTTGCCCTGTCAAATGAAACAAATGAAGCATTAAACAAATCTGCCGTCAATGATTTTTATCTCAGCAAGAATCGAACTATAGAAAAAGAAGCGTTACTTATCTGCCTATTTCAAAATCAATTTGACTGAGGGTTATCTTCTCCCCGCTGTTAAGCCATACTGCCACGTAACAGGACTGTCCGGGATCGACGCTTAACACTGCGCTCTCTTCATCACCCTTGATATCGACCGACTTGATTTCCTGATTCTTATCATCCAGCAGCACAAACTTACCGACTGTCCCCGTGGAGGGAACCGCCCCATCAGCTGTTTCAGACCCGGTTGCTGCAGCGGCGCTCTCAGCGGACTCATTCTTATCTTCTTCAGACCCGGTTGCTGCAGCGGTGCTCTCATCCGGCTCCGCCCCATCAGCCATCGCGGTTTTATGACCGATTTCATATTTAAGAGTTACATTACATTTAGCATAAGGACCTTCCAAATACGGACTTAACAATACATAATTATCACTGCCCGTGGCTTCAAGATATCCATACAGATCGATCTCTCCCACCGCCGTATACCCGGGGGTATGGCAGAAATCCGTGGTCTTATACAAATGATGATCATCAAGAGGAAAGCCATACATATCATCAAACTTATTTGAGCCGGCATGATATAAATGATAATCCTTTACATCACATACATACTGATACGAACTGAATTGATAATCCTTAAATACATCCTCCGGTTTCTCATACCAGGTCATGGCCAGGATATTCTCATCCGAATAACTTCCACGATCACGGGCCGATGCATAATCCTCTCTTGTATGTATAAATAGACTTCCGTCATCACGCTTATCCACTGGGGCAACGTGTATAGTTGGATCAAGGCTTCTTGAAATCAAAGCCGCATTATCATCATTAACAAAAAATACCGTATCGATCCCTTCCGATCTTGCATAAGCCAATACTTCCTTTATTCCCTGCAAGTCCGTGGTGGTTTTCCAGATAACCTCCAAGACCTTGTAATTACAGAAAACCAGAGTTATAAGTGTAAGGGCCGATACCACAAGGTACAAGGTCTGTCTTAACAGGTCTTTTTTGATTTTTTCCATATATGTAAGCATTATCGGCATGGAAAGAAGCAACGGTACAAATCCCGGGAAAAGATACCGCTCCGGAAATCCCCATTCACTGTTGGAGCAGTCCGTCAACCCCAGTATTGTTGCATTCCATAAATATATGAGCGTTAAATATCTGAGCGCATTTGAATATGGCTCCTCTTTAAAGGCATGTTTAAGATTAAAGATCAACAGGACTATAATAAGAAAAGCATATGCCAGAAGTCCCAGCTGGATTATACCATCCTTCGTAAACACTTCGGGATTGTTAAGTCCCACAAAAATACAGAAATGTCCCCAAATAACGTCGAAGAAGTTGTCCACAAGATCCCTTGGGTAAATAAGTCTGTAACCTGTGGTATTCGGCACCAGCCCGCGGATTGCGGCATATCCCATTCCGACTGCATAAGAAACGAAGGTGACGATCACAACCACAATCTTTGATTTTTCTATATGAGCAAATCCCTCCTTGGACAAAATCACCTCCAATGCGTAACAAAATATCGCCGGAAGAAGGGCCACAAGCATAGTATAAGTTCCCCTTGAAAATGCGGTAAGTATGTTAAGCAATGCATAGATCGCAAGAAATGCATAATAACGATATTTCTCTTTCTTATCCGGGTTCTCCGGCTTCTTATACAATAAAAGATCGATGGCAAGTATAGTTACGATTATACATACATTATAGAAGCTGCACTCGAAGAAAAGCATATTCAGATACTGTGCCAGCCCCAGCCTATACGGTATAATATACAGCAACAACCCCGCATAACGATACACATCCCTAAGATTAAGCCTCTTAAGAAGATCGTTCATTATATAAAGTGTCAAAGTCAGGAAAATGATATTACTTATTCCGTATGCCAGGATAATATTATGGGTTAATCCGTATAAAGGAAGCGCAATAATACAGGATGTATCCAGATGAAAGAAGGTTTCCTCCTGGTAATTCGGTATGACTAATTTCTTCTGCTCCCACATATGTATGGTATGACTGTACAGCATAGATGCATCATGCTCTATGAAATCATCCCCTTTAAACAGATTCAGCCATACAATAAATATTACCTGTATGATAAAGATTACCAGCATTAACCTTGTTATATTCTTTTCCGATAATATCTTACTTTTATTCATCAACACCACACCATCCCACTTTTGATCCGCCACTTTCGTTTTCTGATTTTAACATGATTCATGTTATTTTTCAAATTTCTCTCCATGCCTTCATCCCGGCAAACATTTTCGTTATTTTGGGGGTTTTGTTTGCTTTTTTCAATTCATTCTGCTTGTCATGGGTGGATTGAGCAAACATTTTGCCAATTTTCGCGGTTTTGTTTGCTCGAGGTATGTGATATTACTCTCCACGCCCCGGTTGGAGCAAACATTTCCGTTATTTCAGGGATTTTGTTTGCTTTTTTTAATTCATCCTGCTTGTCATGGGTGGATTGAGCAAACATTTTGCCAAAATTCGGGATTTTGTTTGCTCGAGGTATGTGATATTACTCTCCACGCCCCAGTTGGAGCAAACATTTCCGTTATATCAGGGATTTTGTTTGCTTTTTTTAATTCATCCTGCTTGTCATGGGTGGATCGAGCAAACATTTTCCTGATTTCCGCTGTTTTGTTTGCTTTTTTCATAATACTTAATATATAACAAATATCCGACTACAAAATATTATTTTACACATTTGATAGTTTATGTTATAATTCTTAATATATTATGTAATAAGTATGACTTAATGTGACATACTTATGAGGGTGAGAGTAATATTTCATTTGTTTTTCATCCGCCATTATTAAAGACCGAAAGGTACGATCATGGTCGCGATAGAACGCTTAAAACAATTCCTATTCAAAGATGTTTCTAACGAGAACGAACTCAATAATATATCAGTTCTTCTACGTTTCCTTTGTGTACTCAATTTTATATTTAATTGCATATTAAGCGTCTTCTTCTCCTTTGCCCTTCAGAGCAACCTTTACAGATGGTCGATTGCCTTTATTGTTATATTTGGTCTTATATTCTGGATGTCTTATTGGGAGAAATCTTCTTCCATTGTCTATATATACTCGGTAGCTATGATCATCTCAATGATAACCTACTCTTTTGCTTTGGGACCTACTGCCGGATTTCAATTTGCTCTGTATTCACTGATACTTCTGTATTGTTACAAAACCGACGACAGTCCCGCAGTCAAATATATCATTTCGGTAGTCATTACACTGACCATTATCAGCATATGGATTTATTTGACTTTTGCCAGCAAGATAGTCGAATTTACCCACAAACAGGATATAACCCTGGTGATCACTAATACCCTGTATCTCTCGATCACCTTCGTAACGATTTCGATTTTCTATTATTCGAAATTTGCTTCTGCGGAACATAAGCTTATCAAATACGCTCGTAAACTTGAGAAACTTGCAACCATGGATCCTCTTACCAAGCTTACCAACCGCCGCGGTATGATGGATCATCTTGAGGCTTTTGTTAAGGAAAGCAAGAATAATGACAACTGGCATCTTTCCCTTGCCATAAGTGATATAGATTTCTTCAAGAGGATCAATGATACTTACGGACATGATGCAGGTGATTACGTACTGGTTGAGATTGGCCGGATGTTTAACGAATTTATGAAAGACAAGGGTCACATAGCCCGTTGGGGCGGCGAAGAATTCCTGTTTGCCTTCGAAAAAAACAATGGCGATTATGCCTACGAAGAGCTTAACAAACTTAAGTACCAGATTGAAAAGAAAACATTTAAATATAAGGATTTCGTATTCTACGTAACCATGACTTTCGGATTGGAAGAATATGATGACAGCATCGGCTTACAGAAGACCATCGAGCACGCCGATTCCAAATTATATCAGGGTAAATCAGAAGGAAGAAACCGCGTTATCTACTAAAGACAACGCGGTTTTTTATATTAGTTCATATATTGGACGCCGGGGCTTCCTGCTTCCAGGGACGTTGCTTGACAGGGCTTCCTGCTTCCAGGGACATTGCTTGACAACGCTTCCTGCCGCCCGGGACATTGCTTGACAACGCTTCCTGCTGCCCGGTCACACAGCCACCGGTATCGTTATCTGCTCCCCGAATTTGTATCCGTCCACACGGACATCCTCCTTGGTAAAATCATAGAAATCCTTTATTTCGGGATTTATCCAGAAGGTCGGTGCATCATAAACCGGCCTGCTTATAAGTTCCTTTACAAGATCCACATGCCTGTCATAAATATGGGCATCCGCTATCACGTGAACAAATTCCCCCACATTCATATCACATACCTGGGCAAACATATGCACAAGAACCGCATACTGCACCACATTCCAGTTATTAGCCGTAAGCACATCCTGCGATCTCTGGTTAAGAATAGCATTCAATGTAAGCTTATCCTCTCCTTTTCTCTGAGTTACATTAAAAGTCATACTGTACGCGCATGGATACAACCTCATTTCATGAAGATCCTGATGAACATATATATTGGTCATTATCCTGCGGCTGAAGGGATTATTCTTAAGATCATACAATACTCTGTCCACCTGATCCATCATACCCTCTTTGTACTGATGTTTGACGCCCATCTGATAACCGTAGGCTTTGCCGATAGTTCCTTCCTCATCTGCCCAGGCATCCCATATATGAGAACTAAGCTCTGCCACCTTGTTTGATTTTTTCTGCCATATCCACAATACCTCATCCGTTGCACTCTTTAGAGCCGTCTTCCTTAAGGTTATTATGGGAAATTCCTTCCGAAGATCATATCGATTTACCACTCCGAACTTCTTGATGGTATATGCGCTGGTTCCATCCTCCCATTTGGGTCTTACCTTCTCACCTTCCGTACTGCATCCGTTCTCAAGGATGTCCGTACACATATCAATAAATACCTTGTCAGCGTAACTCATTTACAACACATTTCCTTTCATTTATATTCCCGGATTCAATTCATCCATCCGGTCCCTTCGGCATATTATCTTTCCCGGATTCAATTCATCCACCCGGTCCCTTCGGCATATTATCTTTCCCGGACTCAATTCATCCTCCCGGTCCCTTCGGCATATTATCTTTCCCGGACTCAACTCATCCATCCGGTCCCTTCGGCATATTATCTTTCCCGGATTCAATTCAT
>JAILKH010000064.1 GCA_024693925.1 Lachnospiraceae bacterium
GATAAAGTGTCGGAGTAGGTTTGATGTGGAAGCGTAGTAGTTAATTCAAGTAGGTATAATAAGATGGATATATACGATAAGCTTTTGGAAATAGTAAAAACTGAAGATGATCTGGAAGAGTTTCTGACGCATGAGTCAGAATATGAATATCTCTATCATCTTTCCCGTATTCGTCAGAATATTTTAGAATGGTATGACTTTGATCCGGACGCAAGTCTCCTTGAGATAGGAGCAGAGTGTGGAGCTTTGACAGGACTTTTTTGTGAGAGAGTAAAGGAAGTAGTAGCACTGGAAGAAGATGAAAAAAAGAACAAAATAAATGGAGCTAGAAATAAAAAGTATAATAATCTAAAGATAGAAACAGTAAGCTCTTATAGTAACCAGTTATCTGACGAAGGATCAAAAAAGTATGATTATGTAACTATCATCGGTAACTTTTCTGAAGAAAAAGTAGTTTTTGCAGCATCAAAGCTTAATAAAGACGGAAAGCTTATATTGGCAATAGAAAACAAATATGGAATTAAATACTGGTCCGGAGAAGAAAGACCAGATACCTATTCAAGAATGAGGTTAATTGGATTACTCAAGTATAAAGGATTCAAGGTTAGTGAGATTTATTATCCGATTCCAGATTATATTCTTCCTTTTGAAGTATATTCTTCAAAGAATCTGCCCAAAGAAGGTAGTATTACTACAGTGTCACCTTCGTTTATGCATGATAAAGTGCTTTCGCTTGATGAACTGAAGACCTATGACATGGTAATAAGAGATAAGAAGTTTGAGGACTATGCTAATTCATTCTTGGTATTTGCAGAATTATTAGATGCTGAGAAAGAATGAAGAGAATGGATGATATAAAAGCAGGGAGTAGTGAGAATGTCAGAGCTACTGTATATAAAGTACAATTCGCATAGAAAACCTGAATATCAGATATCAACGCGAATAGTATCGGATGAAGGGGTTAAAAAAGTAATAAAAAGCCCCCTGACAGATAAAGCAAAACTCCATATAGAAAAACTTATGAATAATCACAAGATTCTAAGTGATTATTATAACAACATAAGTGTGATAGATTATAAGAAGACTCAAAACAATCCGGTATCCAAAGATAGTTCTTATGGACTTGAGTTTGAGTATATCAAAGGAGAGTCTATACTCAGTAAGGTACATTTTGAAAAGGATGATATAGAAAGTATCATATCGAAATTGGATAAATTGATGGATATGATTCTTGATGTTCGTGAAGACTATATATGTGAATTTTCAGAGACAGAGGAGTTCAATAATACTTTTCCGGATTGTCATCCAACAAAGGGAATAAAGGCATTTACGATATGTAATCTTGATTCCATATTTGAAAACTTCATTTGCACATCTGATGGGCTCAAATGTATAGACTATGAGTGGGTTCTAGAATACCCAGTTCCTGTAGATTATTTAAGATTTAGAATGCTTCACTATCTCTTTAATGAGAAAACTGAGTACTTAAGAGACAGGATAAGTGAAGAGGAGTTTCTGAAGGGCTTTAGATTATCGGATGACGACATCACCACTTACTCAAAGATGGAGATGCATTTCCAGTACATGGTTCATGGAGAGGATGTCAGATTCATATATCTTGAGAGATATAAGAAAAGAATGCTTACTTCTGAGAAGGCATTTCAGCTGATAGATTCAAAGGATGAACATATAGGAAATTTGGAGAATCTGGTAAAGCTAAAGGATGATGCCTTGATTTCAAAGGATGAAATGATTCGTTCTGATCAAGAACTAATAAAAGGAAAAGATGAAATACTATCCAAACTTCAACAAGATAACAGTGATCTTCTCGAAGCTAATGGTATTCTTCATAAGGATTTGACAGAACATTCGCAGATATTGGGAGAAAAGATAGAAGAAATCCAAGTTCTATCAGCTAGATATCAAAAGCTTAAAAGGTGTGTAAAGAATCCGTTTTATGGATTATATTCATTGGTTATGTACTATCCTAATAGAAATAAAGCAGAGAGGGAGCGACGTAGACTAGAGGCTGAACAACTGGAACAACAGGAAAAAGAACAACTGAGAATCAGGGATAAAGCGGAGGCTGATAGAATACGGTTTGAAGAGCTTCTAAAGATTACAGAGGGAGACTATGAATCCTGGATAGCGAAAAGAGAAGCGGAATATGATAATGGAGAAGTATTTGAATATTATCCACTGATTTCAATTGTTGTCCCTGTATATAATGTTGAGGACAGACACCTAAAGGCTTGTATAGAATCTGTTGAGGCACAGACCTATAAGAACTATCAGTTAATTCTAGTGGATGATTGTTCAACATATGAAAATGTTAAACCTACACTAAAAAAAATGAGTAGGTGGAAAAGGCGTATTAAGACAATATTCAGAAAGACTAATGGTGGGATATCTGAGTGCACAAACACCGGTATAAATAAAGCAAAGGGTGAATACATAGCTTTCATGGATTGTGATGATACGATAGCCCCATTTGCGCTTTATGAGGTCGTTAAGAAGCTTAATGAAGATAGATATGACTTTATTTATAGTGATGAAGATAAAATAGATGATGATGGAACAAGAAGACATGATCCGTTTTTTAAACCTGACTGGTCACCGGATACACTTATGTCATATATGTATACTTCTCATTTAGGTGTATATAAAAGAGAACTGATACAGGAACTTGAGGGTTTAAGATCTGAATTTGATGGATGCCAAGATTATGATCTGACTCTAAGAGTTGCAGAAAAGACTGATAAGATAGGTCATATATCAAAGGTTTTATATCATTGGAGAGAGAGAGAAGAATCGACCGCGGGTAATCCTGAAGCAAAGTCATATGTAAAGGATAGAACAAAGCTATGCAAGGACGAGGCAATTTTAAGAAGAAAGCTTAATGCAGAGACAGAGTGGTTAGAAGATATATATCAGTTTAGAGTCAGATATATACCAAAGGATAGTCCTTTGGTCAGTGTAATCATTCCATCAAAGGATAATCCAAAGATACTTGAACAGTGTCTGAGTACTCTTACTCAAAAGACAGATTATAATAAATATGAAATAATAGTTGTTGATAATGGAAGCTCTGATGCTAATAAGACAAAGTATCAGGAGTTATGTAGTAAGTATCTATGTACATATCATTATGAGAAAATGGATTTTAATTTCTCTTATATGTGCAATAAGGGAGCATCATTATCAAAGGGAGACTATTTGCTTTTCTTGAATGATGATATAGAAATAATAAACTCAGAGTGGTTGGACAGAATGCTTGGTCAGGTGGAGTTGCCACACGTTGGAGCCGTAGGCGCAAAGCTATTATATCCTAATACTACACTTATTCAGCATACTGGAGTAATTAGTATAGAGGGTGGTCCGGTACATGAGTTTGCGAAGATGGACGATGATGAAAGTTACTATTTTAATAGAAATCGTCTTGACTTTGATGTTTTGGCAGTGACTGCTGCTTGCTTGATGATAAAGAAAGATAAGTTTGATGAGGTTGATGGTTTTGATGAAGAACTTGCTGTGGCTTATAATGATATAGATTTATGCTTTAAGCTGGTCGAGGCAGGATACGTCAATGTCATGAGAAATGATGCTATACTTTATCATCATGAATCCATTAGCCGAGGTGATGATGCAATGGATCCGGAGAAGTTTGCCAGACTTATGGCCGAGCAGGACAAATTATATAATAAGCATCCTCAGTACAAGAAAAGAGATCCATTTTATAATGAAAATCTGACTCAGACCGACTGCGACTTTGAAGTCAATTATGAAATGGATATTGACTACTCGATTAAGGAAACCGACGTTTACAGATACGAGATTGATGAAACAATTAGATATGGAATCGACATAGCAAGAAATGACTGGTGTACATATATTGAGGGATGGGCATTCAAGGAAGGCTTTGACGATAACATCAATCTGGATACTAAGTTTATCCTTGAGGGAAAACAAAAATCATATGTTTTAAATACATTTCCAGTTAGAAGAGAAGATGTAGTAGAGACGTTTAGTAATGAAAACTGTATATCTTTCTGTGGGTGTAAAGCGAGGATAAACAGAGGTATTATTGAAAAGGGAGAATACGTCGTCAGGGTGATCTGCAACGGAAAGATAGCTGATAAAAGTAGAGTGAATATTAATAGTAAAGAAAGTATACGAATTTAAGGAGAGAGCGCTGAAATGGAAGTCAAGGAAAGAATAATCGATCTAAGACAGTATTTTTTATATCTTTGGGAAAATGCAATAATTATTTTATTAGTGTCATTAGCATTTACTTGTGGAATGGCAGGATACAGCTATAAAAAACAAAAAACGTTCATGAATTCAACTTCATCAGTAGAGCGATCTATTTTAAACTCGGTTATTTCTCAGAATCATGATGCATTCTACAGTCAGAACCCAAGCAATCCGTCAAATTCATTACCATTTACTGATGCAGAACCACCTGCAAATACTTATAATTCTAGTGCACGTTTGTTTGTAGACTTTGATTTTAGCAGCATAGAGGGAAATACAAATCTGGATTATAGTCAGATGTCTAAACAACTTCAGCAGGATGCAACACTCTTGCTCGTGAGCGACGAAGCGCTTAATAGCGTGATAGAGAAACTTGATCTGCATCAATATGATGATATGAGTGATATAACTCCCGATGAGTTAAAATGGTTAATAAATAAGAACTTTCTTGGGGCAAATGTAATGCAGATAGTCGTTACAGATGTAAATCCAGAGCGCTCAAAACTGATAGCTGAGAGTGTTGTAGATGAATTTCTGGTTAGATCGAAGAACTTTGCTACGATTGATAGTGTAAAGGTGATTGATAATGCTAGTACACCGAAGGGGGGGATGCAGTCTTCGGCAGTGCAAACGAGCATAAATAAGAAGTCATTACTTAAGTATGGAATAGTTGGGTTTGCCGGTGGTTTCATTATATTGGCAATAATATACTTGATTGTTTTCATCTTTAAAGATACTGTCAGAAATGCTATTGACTTAAACTTTGCAGATTTAAGGCTTTATGGTTACGTTGCAAAGAATGAGAAAAAGAAGATAGAAGATTATAAGAGATTAGCTTATGATTTTTCAGTTTTAGAAGATATAAAGAGTATATCAATTGTTCCTGTGGATAAGCATTCTGAAAGCGAGGAACTACTCAACAAAGTAAATGATGAATTGAAAAGTATAGGAGTTAAAGAGGTTAAAGTAGTAGATAATCCTAACATGAAAGATAGTGCTGATGCTACTCTTGCTACAATTAATAGTGATGCAGCGGTAATACTGATGGCATATGGAAAGACTAGAATGAATGATTTGATTTTCACAGTGAATGAAATAAACAAGACAAAAACAAATTTGCTTGGTGGAGTGATTATTGATAAAAGACACTGATTCAATTTGATTTTTTTATGATGGGTGAAGCTATGGAAATAAGTAATGATAAGAAAGTTATAGCAGTTGTAGTAACATATAACAGAAAAGAATTGCTGCGAGAGTGTATAAGTGCTTTGATTAGTCAAAAGTATGATAATTGCAGAGTTTTAATAGTTGATAATAATAGTACAGATGGTACTAGAACATATATAGATGATTTGATCGATGAAGAAAAAGTAATATACAAGAATACTGGAGAAAATCTTGGGGGTGCTGGTGGCTTTAATTATGGAATAAAGGAAGCTGCTAAAATGAATCCAGATTTTGTTTGGGTTATGGATGATGATTGTATAGTTCACAATAATACGTTATTAAACTTTCTAGTGGCAGATAGCAAGATAAATAGGGATTATGGCTTTCTATCAAGTAAGGTTTTATGGAAAGATGGAAACATATGCACTATGAATGTTCAAAGGAAAACTCTCACAAAGAATGTTGAAGATTTTAATACTTCAATTGTTTCTGTAACAATGGCTTCTTTTGTTTCCCTATTTATACCAATAAAAATAATAAGGGAATTTGGATTACCGATAAAAGACTTTTTTATTTGGACTGATGACTGGGAATATACTAGACGTATTTCAAGAAGATACCCATGTTATTTAGTTAATAAAAGCATAGTTACTCATAAATCAGCTAATAATATAGGCGCAAGTATTGATACTGACACAGAAGATAGATTAGAAAGATACAATTATTTATATAGAAATGATATGTATTTGTATAGAAGAGAAGGATTTAGAGGAATAGCATATGAGATTCCAAGATTATTTGTTCATATCATTAGGATATTAAAATCAGATTGTCAAGCTAAAAGAAAACGAATAACTATTTTGATAATGGCAACTATAAAAGGTTTATTCTTTAATCCAAGGATAGAATCTATTAAAAATAGATAATAGGTTAGGTTTTGCGAAGAAATGAATTATAATAGGCAATCAAATATCGAATTACTCAGAATTTTCTTAATGATTGGAGTAATTATCCTTCATATGAACAATTGGAACATAGGTGGAGGATTCAATGCTGTATCTGCAAATTCTGACAATGGAATAGTACTCTACTCTTATGAGGCATTATTTATTTGTGCGGTTGATGCCTTTGTTATGATTACTGGTTTTTTTATGCATAGTAGATTAAGTATAGACTTCTTTAAAATAATCTTGCTTATTA
>JAILKH010000121.1 GCA_024693925.1 Lachnospiraceae bacterium
ACTGCGGTTCTGAGGATCTTGAGCCAAATGACGGTGATTTTTATGAAAACTGGGTATCATACCTCTGCAAAGAAGCTGCAGATCCATCGAAGGATTTTAAAAAGCAGGAGTATGTGAACAGTCTTGTTGAAACGATCGGAAAGAGAAATGTAGATGATTTCCATGCCTGGTATAGCGATAGGGAAGATATGGGGACAAAATCGTTTATTAAGCTGAGTAAAATGAATGATGTTTCCAAATCGCTTTCCGATTACGCAGACAGGATAAACAAACTCTTTACACTGGATCCTATTGAGACTTATTACAGCATAAGAGCAAACAGGAACATAACACAGGATTTTGCGGGAAGTGAAGCAGGTATAATGGATCTGGGATGCTTTGTGAATCAGCTCAATAAAGGATTTTTGGAATATGTAGCTTATGAAGTCCAGCCCAGAACAGATATCAAGAATGCGGCCAATGAGCTTAATAAATCAGGAGAGAAGCTCCTTAATAATTTAAACGGAGCAGTAGTGCATCATAAAGAGACTGAAAGATACAGTCTGTATGATCTGCACGGCCTGACAACATATATGCCGTATATGACTCTTTCCCAAAATGATGTTGAAAAGTATCTGGATAATTACAGATCCATAGCGCCGACAAGTGAAAGCCTGAAAAATTACAGAAAGTTTATAGGGACATTCTGTTCAATACAGGATGCCGGTAAAATGGCAGCGGACAATAATAATGGATTAAATGAGATCCGTGCCGGATTTACCAAAGCTTTGGATAAATATGATCTATTGGATATATACAAGGATCGGATTCAGAGAGTTCCGGATGAGATCGTTGAGCATCGTATCCAGAACGAGGCATTGAAGATCTGTAAAGATGAGACCGGAAGTACGTATTACTATATCAGGCGCGACGATAAGTACGTCGATAATATTCTGCAGGCCCCATATTTCATAAAAAAGAACGATCCGGATAAGTTGTTTAATTTCCTTGGATATCTGCCTGCCAGAGGCGAAAATTGGGAAGAAAAAGAGGGTGTAAAGAAGTGGGAGCTTGTCAATTATGCCGATAAGTATTGGTTTGGTTTTAAGGGTTCTGACAATAAATACATACCGGTGGCGATAGAACAGATAGATTCGGGTTTTGTTGATGAAAACGACGAGATCCCGGGTGATCCGTTCACTGCAAATACGGAAATCCTGATCCCGATATTGTATGATGGTGGTCTTCATATGCTTGATGTCAGATTTGAAGAGAATCAAACAGAAGGCAAAATATACGGAATGTACCCATTTGATTATGAAAACAGGGGATTTAGCAGATATATAGATATAAAATCATTGGTTCCAGGGACTAAAAGCATAAATGTAGGTCTTCTTTTCGATATACCTAATGCGCTTGACGGTGAGAAGGGTGTGATTTTTGATAAAGGACAGCCGGAAAAATCAATAATAGCAAATGTAAATATAAATACAAATACAAAATTGTACAGGAAAATAAAACTGTTCGATGATAATAAAAGCAATATATCAGCTGCAGCAAACATTGAAAAAA
Organism: Lachnospiraceae bacterium; assembly: GCA_024693925.1. GTDB lineage: Bacteria > Bacillota > Clostridia > Lachnospirales > Lachnospiraceae > UBA2868. The sequence goes on from JAILKH010000121.1 coordinate 1,552, forward strand.
TGGAGATGCGCTATGTCATAAAGGATGTATTCAACTCTATTTATAATTTTGAGGAATCAATACAGCAGCAAATCAAAACAGACTACCAGGAAGAGGTTGAAGTAGAACCCGAAACCGAAATGACAAGGAGACCCAAGAACTCCCAGCTTAAGAGCAGTGATCTGAAGCTCAGATTTACGGGAAAAACCAATCAGAAGGTATATGACGATTCGCAATTGGCGAATTTGAAGTATTATTTCAAGGATAAAAACGGCACAAGAGTCGATCTGTTGGAGTACGGCGGAAGATTTTATTATAAGCCGGGCGGACAGGATAATCTTGTACCATACACGATCAGCGCCAAGACTGTTATTTGCGTGGATGCATCAAATGTAAAAATAGAGAAGCTTGACGGAGCTACCGAAGAACTGGATAGATATTTCAAGCTTCAAACAGCTGATCTTAGGTTTAATTTTGATGTGATCACCGCACCGGATCCGACGACAAGCTCAAACAAACAGTATACCAGTAAGAGTAAGGCATATGCCAAGCGGGCGATACCTAATGAGATCGCGGATGTAACCTATACCGGAAGGCCCCTTCTTACTACA
>JAILKH010000129.1 GCA_024693925.1 Lachnospiraceae bacterium
AATGCAAACAAACAAAAGCTCATTAAGTCTGAGCTTTTACTTCTGCAAGTTTGTTGACAATATAGTCAACCGTAAGCTCTGCAGCTTTTCCTTTATATTCCCATGCAATATTTTTAATCTCTTCACGTCCCTTTTTATATGTTTCACTATTGATAGTTTCAGAAATCACATTTTTCAAATTCTCTATATCTTCTTCAATTAATTGTTTACCTATTTGGGGCAGGACTGTTTCTATCCAAAGTGGTTCATTCAACCACCAAATGTCGTATGGTGACGGGTCAAAATTGGTGTCTGTATAGATTACCGCTCCATCAAAAATGAAAGCATTATCAAGTATAATACCGGAGAAATCAGATATCATTATATCAGCTCTTGCTAAAACATAATAATTATCATTATCAAAATTCCATTCCCATCTTTCTGAATTCGGGAATTCTTTTTTTAATTCTTCTAACAATTTCTTTTCTGCTGTTAATGACTGCGGGTGTGGACGTACAATAATATTGTATCCCGTTGCCTTTAACGCTTCGAGAAAACGTCTGCCGTATTTTGTTAAGATCGCACTTTTTCCCCAGCTTGGAGCCAGCAGAACGGTTATATTATCTGTTGTTTTATTTATTTTTTCTACTTCCATGGAGGCATATCTTTCTTCCATTGCGTCCAAATAAGTCGAACCTACTATCGGCATTTCTTTTGCAGGCAAATTACGTAACTTCTCAAGCTTTCTCAGCATGTCTTCCTGAAAGCTTCCATTTAGCAGCACCGCATCATAAAAATCCAGGCCAAACATTCTATATAACGGTACACTGGGCGAATGGAATGTATGGATATAATAATCCGTATGTTTAGACCTCTTCCATTGATATACGTCTAAGCCGGGCGTAGTTGCAAGACAGATATATGCTCTCATCATATTTAGAACAGCATAAGCTTTATTTCCGGCTCCTATGAAGGAACATGAAACATATTCGTATTCCTCTTCAAGTGCAGGATCATCCTCGGATGCTGTCCAAAATTTGCATGATATCTTACGTTTTTCAAGCTCATCACATATCGGTTTAAAAACATTCCAATATCTCTTATGATCTGAGAATATTACCAGATCCGATTTATCTTCCTCTAAAGCTTTATCTATATGACCATTTAAAACAAAAAATTTCAGTTTTAACAGAAATTTCTGAAAAGCAAAAACGACTGTTGAAACAATTCTAATAAGTGCAGTAAAAAGCATGGCTCCTGTAGCGGGATCGATATAAAGCAGTAATGAATATTTCATTTAATAAATCCTCTTTCTTTTTCAGTATTCTCCAATTTTCGCCAATTTTTCATGTCAAATATGTTTTTCCTGCACATTACTCTTTCTTATCATACGGTCATGGATTATAAAGAAAATCCGCAAAAACATTCCCCGGGGCAACACCCTGTACATTATTTTCTCTATTTTAAATACCCCGCCTTTACCAGACGGCTTCTTTACCATATCATGCCACGGTGATACCTTAAGATATTTGTCGAAATATGGCGTTGCGGGATGTACATTTCCATCATGCCAGGGTGACTCACCTATATACCTTAAGAAATGAATAATTCCGGGATCCCCCAGCGCTTCCCTAACTTCTTCACTATTATAATAGGGTTCTTTGTGTTTATACACCCGGCTATACTGCTTATATGAATAATCCATATGTACAGGCTGAAGATTATACCGAACAGGAAGTGTCAATATTTGATCGTGCAGCTCCACGTTAAGAACATCCTGATCAACTGTTCCATAAGTCCTTACGTCTCGTATATGTTTAAATATCCTGTCTGAACAGTTGAGTTCATTCCATCTCTTAAGATCTATAAGAATGACTCCGGAATTATAATATCTTTCCGCATCATCTATTCCTACGCACGTTTTAACCGATGAAACCAAAGAATCCTGAACCATACCTATGGCCTTATCCTTCATGTCCATACTGACCAGTCCGCTTATATCGCCTTCTACTACAGTATCACAGTCTATGTAAATGATTCTTTCATCTAAATCGGGAAGCAGTCTGTCAATGAACATTTTGAAATATGAATGTGTGTTCTTCCTGAATTGAGTATATGCAAAAGTTTTAACAAGCTCTGCGTCTTCAAGAAGTATGTCCCCGGTAAGATATATTATATTTCTTGAGTATCTCATACCCAGCTCGTTAAGCTTTTCCTTATTAGCCTTATTAATACCGTCATCTATGACATAAACAGTTATGCAGTCTGATTCTTTATTATTCTCAAAAAGTGAACATATGGAAACACCCATATAAGGCGCATAATTATTATCAGATTGATACAGCACATTCATTATATGAAATCTCCCTCATTTTTAGCTTTCCATGACTCCGCCCATTGTTTCTAATTACGCCTTTACTCAGCTTTACTGATATATACAATTTCATAGAGACGATGAAGGATTTTTGAACTTATCTTGCCTTTTCTGATAACATTCAACATCCAATACAACGGATAACCATATAGATAATACCGTTTTATTATTTCGTCATTATTCTTCCACGCTTCTGCTGAATTCTTAATGCTCACACTATTAGGATCCAACGAATAATGGCAGATTATTCTATTTATTGACTGATATTTCTTTCCTGCCTTTGTCTGTCTAACCATCCACTCCCTTGCCGCAGTAATGCGATATTGCGTGTCAAAGGATTGTTCTCCAAAACAATCTGCCGATGCAAATATAGCCTGATGATTTATACAATCTCCCAACAGATAATAGAATCCTTTACCGCAATACCATGGATACTTTCTTACCCTGCTGCTTCCATCCGGATAATCATATATTATATCTCCATATATGATATTTGTTCCTTTTTTTATCGAAGCAACTACATCACTTATAACTTCTTTGTCAGCATATCGGTCACCTGAATTTAAAATATTTATGTAATCACCGGAAGCCAGTCTAACCCCTTTATTCATCGCGTCATAAAGTCCGTTGTCTTCCTCACTGATATAAGTAATCATGTCTGTATTTAAAGCATATCGTTTAACTATATCCAACGTATTATCTGTTGACTTCCCATCAATGATAATATATTCAATATTGTGATAATTTTGATTTATTACAGATTCGATTGTGTCAACGATAGTATCTTCGGCATTATATGTCACGGTAATAACTGATATTTTAATCACATTTTTCTCCTAATTTACTATTATTGTTTTTAGTTACGTCTATAAGTATAGTAAAAACAAATAGATACACCCAAAAATAATTGGTAATAAAAGTTGCCGTAGGCAAGTCAATCCTTATAAACGGATAGGTTGTTAATACTAAAGCAAACAGTACAGCATATGTATAGTCAAGCTTATTGTAATTTGTCTTCGTTTCCTTAATAAATGCGATCAGCGGTAAAAGGAAATATTGTAGCGTATACGGATAACTGAGATTCACGAATATTACCATAAGGCTTGATATAAGAAATAACGTCTTCCATGAATACTTCCGTTTAAAGAACAGATACATGCATATCGCAAGATAACCAAAACAGATGATCCGTCCTACCTTAAGTCCCATCTCTTCCCCAAGTCCCAATACCGAAAACAGTTCGATTATTACCCCTCCTATTGTTTCGGGTCTTGGAATAGCTGCTGACGATACCTGACCGGTAATGTTCAGGAAATTCTTAATACCTTCAATCCCTCCAAACATTGCAAACGGGGCAAAGAAAAAGACAATGCCGTAAACAACCAGCCTTGCAGCCTCCTTATAACGTTTCTCCTTTATATAAAGGAAACCGAATATTGCCGGAGCAACCTTGAAGCCTGCCGCAGCCGCTATCAATATAAGGGCTGCTTCCCTGCCTATACGGCTGTCACTGTCCTTAAGATATAATGCCATCACAAGCAGAGTCAGAACATATACCGCCGAATTGGCTGCCTTAACCTCCGCCAAGGCAAAAGTATGCGACAGGATAAATATCAACATAAATACAAGTGTGAAAGAATAAGATCGTTCCAACATTCTTGATACAGTCTCA
>JAILKH010000140.1 GCA_024693925.1 Lachnospiraceae bacterium
AGTTTTGATATTGAAAATGACAATTATGATCAGATAAAAAAATGGGAAGGCTGTAAGGCAGATACATCCGAGGATATTGTTTTAAGAAAAATACCCTATCCGGACAATGCGATCTTTAAAAAGGGATATGTGCCTGAAACACTGCAGGATATAAACGATACATTTGCTTTTGTAAATCTGGATATGGATTTATATATGCCAACTTACGAGGCATTAAAATTCTTTTGGGAAAAAATGAGCCCCGGCGGATATATATTTATACACGATGTGAACAATTGGGATGGATGCGGGAAAGCAGTTGAGGATTTTTGTAAAAAATATCATACCGGGTATATTTGCTTAAATGACAGGATTACGGCAGCTTTGGTAAAACCATTTGAGATAAATGAGGATCGATCCAGATGACGAAAGAAATCTATACCACGGATGAATTACAGCAGATCTGTAAATTGAATCAGCTTTCATTATTCGGCGCAGGGGATATCGCCAGAAGTGTGATCAAGTATCTTGCAAATAATGATATCAGAGTGAAGTCTGTTTTTGTTTCAAATTTAAAAGATAATCCCCCCGAACTCCTGGGTATAAAGGTAGTAAAGATTTCGGATGTTCCGGTTGAAATCATAAAAGAGCAAACCTTGCTGGTATGTGCAACAAAACTTTGGCGGAATGAAATAGAAGACATCATAGGCAGTTATACTTTTAAAAATATCCTTTGGTCATCGGAAAGTCTGATATCCGATATACGCTATAAAAATGCGGACTTTGATGTGGATACGATCAATAGTTCGTGGGGGAATTCTCGTCTGATCCAAGGTGAAACGGACAGGATTCTTCGCTTTGTCCCAAGACCTTGTCTTGAATATCTGATCTTTAATATTTTAGATCACTGCAATCTCAGATGTAAGGGATGCGATCACTTTGCATGTATAGCGGACGAAAAATTCTATTCGTATGAAAGCGTTGCATCCGACATAAGACGCATGGCAGAAATTTTTGACGGCGACTATATTATGAAGATTGCGATCATGGGGGGCGAACCGTTGCTCCACCCGGAATTATTGGAAATACTTAAGGAAACCAGAAAGAATTTTCCCTTCGCTACCATTCGGCTTACGACCAATGGAATTCTCTTATTAAAGCAGAATGAGGAATTCTGGCGCATATGTAGGGAGAACGATATAACGATCGTGAATACTAAATATCCGATCAATCTGAATTATGAGGCAATGAAAAAGAAAGCCGGCAGTGAAAACGTGCGGTTTCAGTATTTTAAAGGTTCCGGAGAAGATGTTATTAAGCATAGTTTCAAGAAGATCATAAATTTAAACGGTGACAGCAATCCGGCGGATAGTTTTTCCCGATGCCATATTTCAAATTACGGAAACTTTGTGTTGGAAGGTAAATTTTATGGCTGTCCTTTTTCTGCACAGTCTTTTCGTATTTTTAATAAAAAATTCAACCGGAATCTTCGCATAACGGAGGAGGACTATCTGGATATATATAAAGTAAATGATAAGAATGAGTTCTTTCAATTTGCTGCCCGGCCAAAGTTTTATTGCAGATACTGTAAGGGATTATCTCCGATGTTTCCGTGGTCAAGAAGTGAGGGGAAGATGACGGAGTGGATCGAGGAGTGATCTTGGCGAATGATTTCCATCGTAATGCCGGTACATAATACGGGAAGTATTCTTGCGGATAGCATTGGAAGCATACTTGATCAGAAATATAAAGACTGGGAACTGATCCTGGTTGATGATGGGTCGGATGATTCGGAAACCATATCGTTATTGGCATATTTTCGTCAACTCGATCAAAGAATACGGTGTATACGCTCGGATGTGAATGTGGGAGCTGCAGGATCAAGAAATAAAGGGATCGATCTTGCCTCCGGAGAATACTTAATATGCCTGGATTCGGACGATATATTCTATTCGGATATGTTATCCGAGATGGTTCGTTCAATAGAAGTTTGTGACGTGGAGCTTTGTATATGTGATTTTGATTCATTTGATGATCAAACCGGAGAAATATGGGAGTCCGGCCATTTGGTTCACACGCCGGGGATTACCGACAGGCCCTTTCATTTAAGTGAGCTGGGAGAAAGAGGTTTATTGTATTGGTGGATGTCACCATGGGAGATGTTATGCAGGCGAAGTTTCATTGAAAGGAATCATATCCGGTTTCAAGATCTGCCCTGTTGTAACGATATTTTTTTCGGAGCAATGTGTGCGCAAAAGGCAAAGAAGATTGCCTATGCAAAGAATGGACAACCCTTGATGAAGTACCGGACAGGGCGAAGGAATTCCATCAGTTCAAACAGGCATCCGGCATATGCGTTTCAGGCTGTTAAGGCAGTGGCTGACCGGATCGAAGATAAGATGTCTGTTGAATATCGTCAACTAATGGTTTTTCTCTGTGAGTGTTCCATGATGCTGTTCTTCGCATATGGGAAGGAAGACGATAAAGAATATTATGATTTTTTAAGAAGTTTCATCTCAACAAATATCGCTTCATGGAATATCCGGGAAGAGGATTCGAAAAGAAGAATGCTGTATTTTATCCGTCATGATCACGGATCAAAGTGGTTTAAGAAAATAGCG